>NZ_DRGY01000103.1 GCF_011049865.1 Marinobacter antarcticus
CCATGGAGACGCCAATCGGTGATGATGAAGACAGCCATCTGGGCGACTTCATTGAAGATATCCAGGCGCTCTCTCCGGTGGACTCCGCAACGGCAGAAGGCCTGCGCGAAGCCACACGCTCTGTACTGGCAGGCCTTACTGCTCGTGAGTCCAAAGTACTGCGCATGCGTTTCGGCATCGAGATGAACACCGACCACACGCTGGAAGAGGTCGGCAAACAGTTCGACGTAACCCGCGAGCGGATTCGTCAGATCGAAGCCAAGGCCCTGCGTAAGTTGCGCCACCCTTCACGTTCCGACCACCTGCGCGGCTTTATTGACGATCAGAGCAACGGATAAGCACCACAACAGTAGCGGGCGCCGCACCTCCCCGGTATAATGGCGCCCGCTTTGTTTCCTTCACGGAAACACATTCCTGACAGCGTTCGCTGAACGGGCCTATAGCTCAGTTGGTTAGAGCAGAGGACTCATAATCCTTTGGTCCCTGGTTCGAGTCCAGGTGGGCCCACCATTACTCGAAAACGCCCTGCTAGTCGCGCCCGATGCTCATCATCGCTCCGCTTTTTTGTGTTTTTTAAATCAAATTTTTATACCAGATCGCTATGACAGCTTGTTCACAAGGTTGTCGATAAATTAAATGCCTGAAATTCAGCCACTTACTTAAGTTGTCTGCAATTGTGTAGCCGCTTCACACAGGCTTATCACTCGGCTTTATTGCGAATCAGTCATGGTTGATAGCAGGCTGCCTGCTAAGCTTATCAAAGGTGCACAAAGCACTCCGTAGTTTTACGGTACATTTTGTTGTTGCCGTTCGTACGGGTCAGTAAAACCTGACGACAGGATCGTTCCGTGCAAACCAAACTGTCCTGCAAGGCTTATATATCGATGAAAGGAGATCGTGCATGAATAAGCGTATGTCGATGTTATACACCGCCGGAGTTGCTGGCATTGCCCTCACCATCGGGGGCTGCGCCAGCCCTGGCGAGCCACCAGAGGCGGATCTGCAATCCGCAGAGAGCTCGCTCCAGCAGGCCGTGGCAGCAGATGCCCGGGAGTTTGAACCAGTGCTGCTTAACAATGCGCAAAACAAGGTGGCTGACGCTAAGAATCTGATTGAAAAAGAAAAGTACACAGAGGCTGAGCGACTTCTTAAACAGGCCTCCGTCGATGCACAATTGGCTGGCGCGCGCGCAGAAACAGCAAAGGCCAAGCGCGCCGTAGAGGAGATCAATGGCAACATTGAAGCCCTGCGCAAGCGAATGAACCAAGATCAGTAATCGCCATATCTGGAAAGGAGACTGTTATGAACAAACGCAACATAACTCTGGGCGTGGCTGCGGGCTTGTCAGTGTTGATCGCTGGCTGCGCGACAACGCCTCCCGAAAACACGATGGTGAACGAGGCTCAAGCTTCTTACGCTAAAATTAAAGACGATCCGGACGTCGCTCGCAGTGGCGACCGTCAACTTCGCAGCGCAAGAAATGAATTGAATCGCGCTGAAGCGCTAATGAATGATGGCGGGGATACCGCTAGCATAGAACAAGCAGCGTACCTTGCGAATCGTCACGCGCAAATCGCCAGCGAGCAGGGTCAGCGAGCACGACTGCAAGAGCAGGTGGATTCTGCGGAAGAACGCCGCCGCCAGTTAATGCTTAATCAAAGCTCAAAAGACGCTGATCAAGCCCGCAAAGAAGCGGAGATGCTGCGCAAGCGAATGGAAGAGCTGAAAGCCGAGCGTACCGATCGGGGTATGGTGTTAACGTTGGGTGATGTGCTTTTCGATCTCAACAAAGCAGATCTGAAATCATCTGGAGAGCAGACAACGGCGCGCCTGGCGCAGTTCATGCGAGAGTATGAAGATCGCAGGGTTCGGGTAGAAGGCTATACCGACAGCACCGGCGATGCCACCTACAATCAGAGATTGTCTGAGCGTCGGGCACAGTCTGTTCGGGATGCGCTTGTGTCTCAGGGCGTTGAGCGTCGTCGGGTAGAGACCAAAGGCTACGGTGAACAGTACCCTGTCGCCAGTAATGATTCGTCTGCTGGACGGCAGCAAAACCGTCGCGTCGAGATTGTTATCTCAGACAAAGACGGCAACATCGAGACTCGCGAGAACTAAGAACCGCGAGAGTGTAACGGTCTGCCTCCCCTTGCAAATTTTCTCCGGAGAGGTATATCGTTCAAGGCCAGCTTCCGAGCTGGCTTTTTTCATGCGTGAACCAAACAGGGAGAAGATAATGTCTCAAGTGCTGCAGTGGAGCCTGATTATTGCCGGTGCAATCGCAATCATTGCGCTGCTGGGCTTTATCCGACGAAAAAAGGTGACGCTATCGGAGAATCGTAAACGCCAGGAAAAGGCAGAAGCGTTTCAGGCCAAGCGGCGCCAGAATATGATCGACAGCATCCGCGTTATTGCTATGGCCGTAGAGGAAAATCAGATTGAATATTCGGAAGCCTGTCTGCGCATCAAGGGCTTACTCGACCATATCGAGCCTCAGCTTATGGAAAAGCCGCCTTTCCGGGTATTTCTTGAGGTCTACGAGCAACTGCGCCATATGCCCACCCATCAGGCACGCCAGGATACAGAAGCGCGTTTCGTAGACAAAATGGACAAGGAGCGGTTTGAAGTGGAAGAGCGACACGCCGATGAAATACGTCGTGCCGCGACGGCTATCCGGCACCATGCTTTTTGATCAGCAGCCGGATGCGCCTTACTCTTTAGCACTACTGGTTTAGCACTACTGATTCATCATGCCCGCCATGGCCATAACGTTGTCTTTGCTCGCCACCAGCTCATCGAACTGGTCTTCGACCTGCATACGATCCAGCCCAAGCTCGTCGTAAACATCCTGGTCAATGGGCTCACTGGCGCCCAGGGCTATACCCCTGGCTGTCAGCAGTTGCCTGCCTAGCCATAGAATCCGGGCGTAAACACTGCTAGCGCCCTTATACCCGCGACTTTTCTGATACCGGATGCCCAGAGTGACTTCATCCGGCATACCCCAGTTCTCCATAAGCTGGGCTGCGATCTGCTCCCGGGTAATACCCAGGAGGTAGTGCTCGGTTACCGAAGAATCGATAACCGAGTTCACCTCCAGGGATCGACACACCAAGTTGAAGTGGGGAGGGAAAATCTGGGCTAGCAGAAGATAGCCAAAGTTATGCAACAAGCCCGCAAGGTAAGCCAACCCGAACACAGGGCGTTCACCACGGGGCATCATGCTTGCGAGAATACCCGCCGACTGGGCCTGCCAAATGGCTTGCTGCCAATAGTCCACGTGCCCGTCAGGGTGATCCTGAGGTTGCTTGAGCGCACGCCCCAGGGACAGTCCCATAGCCAGATTCATGACCATATCAAAACCCAACACCCTCGATACGGCATCGTGTACAGAGCGCACCTGCCCGGCGGCTGCGTAAAAAGATGAGGATGCCCAGCTGACAACTTGAGCGGCCAGGCTTGGGTCGCTCTCGATAATATCGACCAGATCCCCCATCACAGCATTCGGGTTCACTCGCAAATGAATGATGCGTTCAGCCGTCTCCGGCAGCGGCGGGAGTTCCAGTGTGTCTTCAAGGCGTTGCTGAATGCGCAGGCTGGTGAATTTCTTTATGGCGAAATTCAGCTGGCTGCGATCAGTCGTTGAGTCATCCAAATTTACCGCTATGTTTTCCGATGCCACCGTAAACGATCGACGATCTGCGTTGTCTGTGAGCGCGCGAAAATCTTCTGCCGGCATTACCATGGCAAGATTTTGCTCCCCTGACTTTTGTCCCCCTAACTCCAGGGCAACCGACGGCAGATCATCCACCCGGCGGTCCACAATCGTGGGCCAACCGGTAAGCGACGGAAGTGCTGGCAGTTCCCTCAGCCCGGCCCGCTCTTTTACGCGAACCTGTTCGCGGGGTTTCATAAGGCGGAAATCCCGCTCCAGCTGCTTGTTCAGGCGCTCCAGATCAATCAGGTCTTCTTTACAACAGATAGCTTGAAGATTCCCTTGCCCGTCGTTAAGCAGCACCATCCGCAACAGTTCGTGTCTGTTCGCCTGGTTTGCGTTCCTCAGCGACACGCCCTTGGCGGCATCGCCCAGAGCCTGCTGAACCGTGACAGGTAATTCCATTGTCTTCTCCAACGTATTGCTGCATGCCATCCGGCCGTTATCGTCTGCCGTGAGGTTCCCAGTATAGGACAGGGTTTGTCTCTAAACATTGACATAGAGCCGGTTCCTGCAAATCCCTTTACGGACTCCCACGCATATCAGACCGGTTTATACATCTCCATACCGTATTTTTTCACCGAGCCAACGCTTGATCAAGGCCTGCACCCGCTGTGGGTGTCGCATAAGTCCTGGCGCCATCTCGCGCACCGGCTCAATCCAGCCTTTGTCTCGCTCAAAGTTTGCCAGCCGAAACTGCATCATGCCAGTTTGGCGGGTGCCCAACACCTCGCCGGGCCCGCGTATCTCCAGATCTTTCTCAGCGATGACAAACCCATCCTGGCTGTCACGCAGGGCCTGCAACCGTGCTTTGGCGTTAGCCAACAAAGGGGGATGGTACATGAGCACACAGAAGCTGGCCTGTTCGCCCCGGCCCACCCTGCCCCGCAACTGATGAAGCTGGGCAAGCCCAAGGCGCTCGGGATTTTCAATAATAATCAGCGAGGCGTTGGGTACATCCACGCCAACTTCAATCACCGTTGTGGCAACCAGAACATCGAGCTCTCCCAGCTTGAATTGCTCCATCACAGCTGCTTTTTCTGTGGATTTGAGGCGCCCGTGAACCAGCCCGACTTTCAGATCAGGCAACCGTTGCGCCAGCTCTTCGGCCGTTACCTCTGCCGCCTGGCACTGCAACGCTTCAGATTCCTCAATAAGCGTACAAACCCAGAAAGCCTGCCGCCCTGCCGTGCAGGCGCTGCGCACCCGCTCTATTACATCTTCCCGGCGACCGTCGGGAATCACGATGGTCTCAACCGGTTTGCGGCCCGGCGGTAATTCGTCAATGACAGATGTATCAAGATCAGCGTAGGCACTCATGGCCAGAGTACGCGGGATGGGCGTGGCGGTCATGATCAGTTGGTGTGGAGCCAGTGTGCCGCCTACCCCTTTTTCGCGCAACGCCAGGCGCTGGTGCACGCCAAATCGGTGTTGCTCATCCACAATAACCAACGCCAGGCGGTGAAATACCACATCATTCTGAAACAGCGCATGGGTGCCTATTACTACACTGGCTGCCCCTGTCTGAACCATTTCCAACGCTTTTTTACGGGCTTTGCCCTTCACCTTGCCAGACAACCAGGCCAACTGGATGCCAAGGGGCTCAAGCCAGCCACAGAAATTCTGATAGTGCTGCTCGGCGAGTATTTCTGTTGGCGCCATGAGGGCCACCTGGGCGCCCGCACCTATGGTCTGAATCGCCGCCAATGCCGCTACAACGGTTTTCCCGGAGCCTACATCACCCTGAACCAGCCGAAGCATCGGCAGTGGCTGGCTCAGATCCTGACGGATATCACTCGCCACGTGGCGCTGGGCGCCGGTCAGTGAAAACGGCAACGTTTCCAGAAAGCGTTCAGCCAGATTTCCCGAAGGTAGCAGAGGCAGAGCCTGGCGCGACTGAATCTGTTCTCGAACTTGCAGCATACTCAACTGATGGGCGAGCAACTCTTCCATAACCAGCCGCTGCTGTGCCGGATGAAGCCCCGCCATCAGCAGATTCACCGGTGCATTGGCGGGCGGTGAATGCACCATTTGCACGGCTTCACTGATTCCCGGCAGCTGATAATCTGCCAACAACTCAGCTGGTAACCAGTCCCGGATAGGATGCCGCTGAAGATACCCCAGGGCTTGCTGGCACAGCCCCCGTACGCGGGGTTGCTGAATGCCTTCCGTCAGCGGGTAGACCGGAGTGAGGGTTGCCTGGTCGCCCGTAGGCATGGGCGGCGGGTTAACCTGGTACTCCGGGTGGTAAAATTCATACCCGGCACGGCCAGGGCGCACTTCGCCGAAACACCGAACCCATGTACCCTCCGCCAGCTGGTTTTTTTGGGCAGCGTTGAAGTGAAAAAACCGCATCACCAGAAACCCGCTGTTGTCTTTCAGCGTAACCTGCAGGCTGCGGCGGCGTCCCATCATCAGATCCGCCTTCATTACCTCCCCTTCAACCACGGCCACATCGCCTATGCGCAGGCTGCCTATCGGGATAATGCGGGTGCGGTCTTCGTAACGATGGGGAAGATGGAACAGCAAATCCTGCAGCGAGGCGATGCCCAGCCGCGCGAGCTTCTCCGCCAGGGCGCTTCCTACGCCCTTGAGCTCGGTAACCGGAATATCGTCCAACGATGCCATGGCGGATGTCAGGCCGTTTCAGCGGCAACCGGAGTGTCCACTTTCGCTTGCTCAATCACGCGACACTGGCTGGCTGCAAGCGAGAGGACATCAATGGCTTTGGGCCGGGGGAAGGTTACCCGCCATGCCAAAGCCACGGTGCGAAAAGGCACAGGCGGTGCAAACGGCCGGGTTACAAGTAAGTTTTTATGATATTGCATGGCGGTGGCCGCAGAGAGCGGCAGTACGGTGATCCCCAAACCGGATGCGACCATATGACGAATGGTCTCCAGCGAACTGCCCTCAGTCACCAGCGAAGGCGATCCGCCATCAGCGCGCCGAGTAACCGCATCAACGAGCGGCGGGCAGGATTCCAGCACCTGATCCCGGAAGCAGTGCCCGGGGCCAAGAAGAAGCAACTGTTCACGAGCCAACTCAGCGCCGGTGATTTGCTCTTTCTCTGCCAACGGATGCCCTGCCGGAAGAAGCACAACGAACGGCTCATCGTACAGCGGCAACGTCAGCACTTCCGCTTCTTCGAACGGCAGTGCGATGATAATGGCATCCAGTTCGGACTGGCGTAATTTCTGACGCAAGCTGGCGGTGTAGTTTTCTTCGATGTACAGCGGCATTTCCGGGGCTGCACGGCGAAGTTCGGGCAAAAGATGCGGGAACAAATAGGGGCCGATGGTATAAATTGCTCCCACCTTGAGCGGAGAGCTCAGTTGGCTTTTTCCGCCCTGAGCCATATCGCGGATCACACCCACCTGATCCAGAACACGCTGGGCCTGCTCAACAATGCGCAGACCTGTTTCCGTCACCCGGATACTGCTTTTGCTACGCTCAAATAGAGGAATGCCCAGCTCATCTTCCAGTTTTTTGACCGCAACGCTGAGTGTCGGCTGACTAACGTGGCAGCGCTCAGCGGCCCGGCCAAAATGCCTTTCCCGGGCAAGCGTAACGACGTATCGTAACTCGGTAAGAGTCATGGGGATCTCCGGTCAAATGGATACGGGTCGGACTTTTACTAATCTATGGTTTAAAGGATAAGGATTGATATTGTCTATGGCAATCACTGAACGCAATAGTATTCCGGGAATTCTTGTTGCCGGTTGCGGCAAACTCGGTGGCGCCATCGCCGATATATTGAAAGAGTCTGCGCAGGTTTACGGGCTGCGTCGCAACCCGGACAAAGTACCTGAAGGCGTTGAGGGTATTGGTGCAGACCTGACTCGCCCGGAAACCCTGACCGGCAAGCTGCCGGAGAATCTGCACAGCGTTATCTACTGTCTGACGCCTTCCAGCTACGACGAGCAGGGATATCAGGATGCCTATGTTAACGGCCTGAGCAACATGCTTGACGCGTTGGGCGATCAGCCTCTGAAACGTCTCTTTTTTATCAGCAGCACCAGCGTTTATTCCCAAGATGATGACACCCTGGTGAATGAAACCAGCCCCACCTCTCCGGCCCGCGCCACCGGCCGACAAATACTCGCCGGCGAGCAAACGGCACTGAACAGCCAGCATCCAGCAACCGTTGTCCGCTTCAGCGGGATTTATGGACCTTCACGAGGGCGTTTTCTGGAAGAGGTTATTGAAGGCCGCATGAACCCGGTGAAACAGGCACCGTTCAGCAATCGTATTCACGAAGACGACGCGGCTGCGACGGTGGTTCACCTAAACAACATGGCGCTCTCAGGAACGCCGCTGGATACCTGCTATTTGGCCAGCGACTGCGAACCGGCCCGGCTTGATGAGGTGGTGAATTGGGTTCGCCATCAGGTTGCCTGTGCTGAGCCAATAGCAGACGCCAGACAAGGTGGTCGGGCTGGCAGCAAGCGCTGCGACAATCAGCGCCTGCTGCAAACCGGATTTACTTTCCGCTATCCGGATTTTCGGGCAGGGTACCGTGAGATGATCGATAACCGCTAGGCTCAGAATGAACAAAGGCGGCCGAAGCCGCCTTTGTTCATTCAATGATACTTTGCCTCGCGCTGTATTAACTCAGTACCATCACCGCTTCCATCTCTACCGGTACGCCCTTGGGCAAAGCTGAAACCTCTACAGCGGCCCGAGCCGGGTATGGCTCCGGAAAATACGTCGCCATGATTTCGTTAACCGCTGCAAAATTCGCCAAATCGGTTACGTAAATATTCACTTTAACAATATCCTTCAGCCCGCCGCCCGCAGCTTCACATACTGCTTTAAGATTTTCGAATACCTGACGGGTTTTGGCTGCGAAATCTCCAGCCACCACTTCCATGGTTGCCGGGTCCAGCGGAATCTGACCAGAAATATAGACCGTATCACCTGCCTTTACGGCCTGGGCGTATGGTCCAATTGCCTGAGGCGCGTTGTCAGTCTGTATTACGGATTTGTTGGTCATGCCGTTTAATTTCCTCTCGTTTAAAACGCTAATCGTCACCTTTCGGCACAGGAGCTGTCAACCAAATGACCTCTGCAGGCTCAGTATTTCACCCGATTGATCGACGTAACCGCCTTTATGTTCCGAACTCTGCGCATTACGCGGGCCAGATGTTTACGCCCATGCACTTTGACGACCAGGCTGACCGCACCGAAGCGGGCGTTCTGTTCATCCACGTTGATGCGCTCAATATTGCCATCGGCCATCGCGACGGCGTTGGCAATTTCCGCAATCACGCCACGCTGGCGTTCCAATTCGACGCGAAGCTCTACCGAGAACTCATCGGTAATGTCTTTGGCCCAGGTAAGATTGGTCAGGCGGGACCGACCCTCAAGAACGTCAGGCAGGCGGGAACAGGTGTCGGAATGGATCACCATGCCACTGCCAGAATCCATCACCCCGACAATCGGATCACCCGGAATCGGTTTGCAGCAGGTGGCAAAGTGCACGAGCATGCCTTCGGTGCCCTGTATAGTGACAGGGGCATCGTCACCGCCCTGAATATCCTTTGCAGCCACACCGGGCTCCGCGACTCCAGCACCGCTGACTAGCTGACGCGCAACCAGATAAGCCATCCGGTTACCCAAGCCAATATCACTGACGAGATCATCAAAGCTGTTAACCTGATTATGATTAATAACGGCTTGTTTCTGGGCGTCATCAATATCGGATAACCGGGCACCAAACCCGTTAAGTGACTTTTTCAGCAGAGCACGCCCCAGATCGAGCGATTCCGCCAGTTTTTGACTCTTCAGATTATGGCGAATACTGCTGCGCGCCTTGCCCGTGACCACAAAGCTTAGCCAGGCAGGTGTGGGACGTGCGCCGGGGGCTGTAATCACTTCGACGGTTTGGCCGCTCTGCAGAGGCTTACTGAGCGAACCCAGATTGCGGTTTATCCTGCAGGCCACGGTTGCATTGCCGATGTCTGTATGGATTGCGTAGGCAAAATCCACCGGAGTGGCGCCCCTGGGCAACTCCATAATCTTGCCCTTGGGAGTGAAGACATAAATCTCGTCCGGGAAAAGATCTACCTTGACGTGCTCAATAAACTCAAGGGAATCATCCGCCCGCTCACGCATTTCCATGAGCCCTTTGACCCAGCGATCCACCCTCGTCTGGTTCGCGCTGGTTGCGCTGGTCGGCTCGTTCTTGTACGTCCAGTGCGCTGCGATACCGTCATTGGCTATGTGCTCCATCTCCTCCGTGCGAATCTGGATTTCGATGTTCACATGCATGCCAAACAGGGTGGTGTGCAGTGACTGGTAACCGTTGGCCTTGGGCATCGCGATGTAGTCTTTGAACCTGCCGGGCATTGGCTTGTAAAGGCTGTGAACAGCGCCGAGGATTCGATAGCAGTCGTCTTCGTTATCCGTAATGATGCGAAAAGCGTACACATCCATGATTTCGTAGAAGGATTTCTGCTTGAGCTTCATCTTGTTGTAAATGCTGTTCAGATGTTTCTCACGCCCGAGTATCCGCCCCGGGAAGCCACGCTCTTCAAGCTTTTCCTGCAGACGGCCCCGAATATCTTCAATGATCTCTCGGTGACTGCCACGCAGCTTGTCCACAGCCTTGGAAATGTAGCGGGAGCGCATTGGGTACAGGGACGAAAAACCCAGGTCTTCCAGTTCGGTGGAAATGGCGTGCATCCCGAGCCGATTGGCGATGGGGGCGTAGATATCAAGGGTTTCTGTGGCGATGCGTTGGCGTTTCTCGTAAGGCATGGGACCAAGAGTGCGCATGTTGTGCAGGCGGTCGGCCAGTTTGACCAGAATAACCCGGATATCCCTGGCCATGGCCAGCGTCATTTTCTGGAAGTTCTCTGCCTGGGCTTCCGCACGAGTGCGAAACTCTATCTGGGTCAACTTGCTGACGCCATCGACCAATTCGGCCACATCGTCGCCAAACTGTTCCGCAAGAGCATCTTTGGGAATACCCGTATCTTCAATGACATCGTGGAGCATGGCGGCCATCAGACTCTGATGGTCAAGCTTCAGGCCCGCAAGAATGTGCGCAACGGCAAGTGGGTGAGTTATATAACGGTCGCCGCTTTTGCGCATCTGCCCTTCGTGGGCCTGTTCGGCATAATAGTAGGCCCTTCGCACTTGATTAATGCGATTTGTGTCCAGGTAGGTACTGAGCTCAATTGCCAGCCCGTCTACTGTAGCCTCAAGCGACACCATGCCTCCGTCATTTCAATGTTTCACGGTTACCGGGAGGCAGAAACAAAAAAAACCCGAATGCACGCATCCGGGTCCTTTTCCGTCTTTCCAGCAACAATCCAGAGATATACTATAAAACTGCTGAGACAGTTTTCAATGCTTTCCTTTGCCGGGCGGGCCAACTATGCCCGCATCAACTCTAATCTTCTTCGATTTCGGTCAGCAGATCGCGGCTAACCAAACCTGCAGCAATTTCGCGCAGGGCGATTACGGTAGGCTTGTCGTTTTCTTCCGCAACCATCGGCTCGGCGCCTTTGGTAGCAAGCTGACGGGAACGCTTGGTCGCCAGCATCACCAGCTGGAATCGGTTATCAACGTGTTCCAGGCAATCTTCAACGGTAACTCGTGCCATAACTTCCCCGACGATATAAAATGACTGATTTAGAGAACCGCATATTCTACTGCCGGCCGCACAATTTGTATACACCAAAAGCGCGAATCATGCGGAAGCGTTGTTTACCCTACAGAGCCCGGCAAGCAAACCTGCGTGTCGTGCTTGCTGGGTTATTATTTGCAGACGTTGGCTGCGGACAATAGCCAACAAATCCGCCAACGCGTCCCGGAAGTCATCGTTTACAACCAGATAATCAAACTCCGCCGCGTGACGGCATTCTTCTCTGGCCTCCGACAGACGCCGCTCCACTACGTCCGGCGCATCGGTACCCCTGCCCACAAGACGATCCCGCAGGGTGTCAGCAGAAGGTGGCACTATGAACACACTGACACCCTCGGGAATAAGGCGCCTTACCTGTGCAGCGCCCTGCCAATCGATCTCGAGAATCACGTCACGCCCCCGGGCGAGCATATCCCGAACCCACACCTGAGACGTGCCGTAATAATTACCAAACACATCGGCATGCTCCAGGAAGTCCCCACGGCCGATCATGGCCTCAAACTCGTCACGACTAACAAAATGGTAGTTAGCGCCGTCTTTCTCACCTTCACGCATAGGGCGGGTAGTGTGGGACACAGACACATCCAGCGTTTGATCTGCGCGCAGCATTTCCGCTACAAGACTGGTTTTGCCAGCACCCGACGGCGCGGAAATGACAAACAGTGTACCCATCTCACCGGCCTGGCTCATGACTCGACAACTCCCGAACTGGATGTGGCCACCATGACTGAGGGCCCGGAAAACCGAAAATTATACGGTGTTTGATCAAACTGCGCATCCCGGATGCCCCCGACAACTGTTAACATCAACGCCACAGCAGAAAAAGCGCTCACGCACTTGCGAACCGATCTGCTTGCCATCAAACCCGGAGATGCTGGCCCGTAATGCGCAAAAAATTCGACATCACAACAACGCAGCCCGAAACCGCCATTGAAGCCCTGAGCCAGGCATCAGGGCTTTCGCGCGAGTGCATCAAAGATGCGATGAACAAAGGCGCATGCTGGTGGACGCTCAAAGGTAAGCAGGTAAGGCTTCGGCGCGCAACCCAAGGGCTCAGAGCAGGTACAAGGCTGCAGCTTTATCACGACAAGAACGTACTGGCGCGAAAGCCGGAAGCGGCAACGCTGGTTGCCGACAACGGCCGTTACAGCGTCTGGCACAAACCCCACGGTATGCTGGCGCAAGGCTCGCAGTGGGGAGATCATTGCAGCCTGCTGCGGTGGGCCGAACTTGAGCTCAAGCGCCCTTGCTTTCTGATCCACCGGCTGGACGCCGATGCCGCCGGCCTGATGCTCATCGCCCACGATTCGAAAGCCGCCGGCGCGCTCTCTCAATGCTTTGCGGGTCGCACCATAACCAAACACTACCTTGCCAGAGTAACCGGCACTCTCAATACTCGAGACCAGCTCATAGACGCCCCGATTGACGGCAAAACCGCCATTAGCAGAGTCACTACGCTGAGCATGGACGAATCCGGCCCAACCAGCCTTCTGCAGGTCACCATTGAAACTGGCCGAAAGCACCAAATTCGCAAGCATCTGGAGAGCCTGGGGCACCCCATTATCAGCGACCGCTTATATGGCAAACCGGCCAAGGTTCCCTTGCAGCTCCTGGCGTTCAGTCTTGAGTTTGACTGTCCCTTGAGCCGCCGCCGGGTAAAGCTGGAACTACCCGAACCACTGAACAGACTGGAACCGGCATAAACGGGCAGCGCCCAATCACTCTATGTTCTGCACCTGCTCCCGAACCTGCTCAATCAACACTTTCAAATCGACCGCGGCCCGGGTAACCCCCGCATCAATGCTCTTGCTGCTCAGGGTGTTTGCCTCTCGATTCAGCTCCTGCATCAGAAAATCCAGCCGTCGCCCGATCGCTTCGTCACGCTTGAGCGTGTCCGTCACTTCGCTGATATGCGCATCAAGCCGGTCCAACTCTTCCGCCACATCACTTTTTTGCGCCAGCATGACCATTTCCTGAGTAATGCGCTCGGGGTCTAACTCTACTTTCGCTTTTTGGAAGCGCTCGCGAAGGTGCTCTTCCTGCGCTTTCAGCAGCTCGGGCATGCCGCCACGAACGGTCGCAACCAACGCTTTCATTTGAGTGAGGCGCTCTTCAAACAATGGCCGCAAGCGTTCACCTTCACGCTCGCGCACAACGGTCAACTCTTCAACCGTTTGCCGGAACAGGTCCAGGGCCGCCTCTCGAGCTGAGCTAAAGTCCTGCTCCGGTGCCGACAACACGCCGGGCCAACGCAAAATATCCAGCGCGTTAACATGCGCCGGGTTATCCAATATGCGGTTAATCTGGTTTGCTGCTTCGTTGATCGCCTGCGCGACATCCTCGTTAATCTCAAAACCCGGAACACTTGCCTCCCCTGCTTGCAGGCGGATTGACACATCCACCTTGCCCCGGTTCAGTTGCTTTCTCAGCTCTTCCCGAAACGGATTTTCAAGCTCACGCAGGGCTTCCGGCAGCCGAAAAGAAGGTTCCAGATATCGGTGATTAACGGTGCGAATCTCACAGGTCAGCGTGCCCTGGCTGTCCTGAACGTCCTTCCGGGCAAATGCAGTCATACTTTTGATCATGGCGGCTCCGGCTTGGTCAGTGATCGTGGTCGTAGATTATAGTACCTGAGTCTAACAGGCCGCGATCATCCCCGGCGAACGACGCCTGAGACAGCTCAATTTGCCTGGCACCGGCACCCCGGTAACCGGCCCCGACGTGTTATACTCCGCGGCTTCCCAACGCCAATCCGACCGGGGCCAGGTTCCCGGACACTTATTTCAAATAACTTTTTCAAATACCTTTAAATACTAGGAAACACTATGCGTCCAAGCGGCAGAACGCCCGAGCAGCCCAGAGATATTCGCCTTACCCGGAACTACACCTGCCACGCCGAAGGCTCGGTACTAGTGGAGTTTGGCAACACCAAAGTCATCTGCACCGCATCAGTGGAAAACAAAGTTCCGCCGTTCCTGCGTGGCCAGGGCAAAGGCTGGATCACTGCGGAATACGGCATGTTGCCGCGCTCAACTGGCAGCCGCATGGGCCGCGAAGCAGCCCGTGGCAAACAGGGCGGCCGCACCGTCGAAATTCAGCGCCTGATCGGCCGCTCTCTGCGCGCAGCCGTTGATATGGAAGCACTGGGCGAGCACACCATCACCATAGATTGCGACGTCATCCAGGCCGACGGCGGCACCCGCACCGCAGCCATCACCGGCGGCTGCGTGGCGTTGGTCGATGCGTTAAACCATCTGGTTGAAACAAAGCGTCTGAAGAAGTCACCGTTGAAACAAATGGTCGCGGCGCTCTCGGTCGGCATTTACAAAGGCACACCGGTTATTGACCTGGACTACCCGGAAGATTCCGACGCCGAAACCGACATGAACGTCATCATGACGGACCAGGGCGGCTTCATCGAAATTCAGGGTACTGCAGAAGGTGCGCCGTTTGTTCAGGAAGAACTGGACAGCATGCTGGTGCTTGCCAAGCAGGGCATTGAGACGTTATTTGTACTGCAAAAAGAAGCGCTGGAAGGCTAAAGAAGACAACGCAGAAGCCTGGGTGTCGGCATCACTGCCGACTCTCCCACAAAACTCAGGCCAGCTTAAAAACCAATCTCAATATCGTAATCCATAATCACAGGCGCGTGGTCCGAAAAGCGAGTAGTGCTGTCAATCCAGCCATCCTGAATGGTTTTGCGAATACCCGGCGTCATCAGCTGGTAATCCACCCGAATGCCCGCATTTTTCCGTGAACCCTCAACCTGCTCGGGCCACCAGGTAAACTGATTGCTTTGCTTGTTGATATCGCGAAAAACATCGATACAGCCCATTTCGTCAAGGAGCCGATCAAGCCAGGCGCGCTCGTGGGGCAGAAACCCGGAAAAATCCAACTTGTGGTACAGGGGGCTGGCATCTGTGACATGGTGCGCCGTCTGCAGATTCGCGCCAAAAATAAATTGGCGGCGCTTTCGCAGTGTTTTTTGCATGTGCAGACCAAACGCGTCCATAAAGTCGTCTTTATGGTCGAGCACGGTCAGATCATCTTCACTGATCAACTCATCTTCACGGCCGAGCGCGCAGGGGGCCAGAACACAGGCAACAGAAACCTTGTCAAAGTCCGCCTGGATAAAGCGCCCTTCGCGATCGGCTTGCTCATTGGCAAAACCGTACATAATGGCCTTGGGAAAGTGCCGGGTGTATATGCCCACGCCACCGTCCTCATTGTTTTCGCCATCAATGAAGTACGCCTCATACCCTTGCGGGATCAGGTTCTGGTCTTCAATTTCATAGGCGCGCATGCGGTGATCCTGAACACAGACAACGTCCGCATCCTGCTCGGCCAGCCAGTCAAAAAAACCTTTATCAACGGCCTGGGCAAGACCATTGACGCTGATTGATACTACCCGCATACGTGTTCCCTGATTCGGTTTGTGTGTATGATACCGTTTTTACGCGTTATTAACAGATTCACACCCGCCAGAAGCCTTGCCATGCACGACTATCAGCAACATTTTATTGAATTTGCCATCCGCCGTAACGTACTTCGTTTTGGTGATTTTACCCTCAAGTCCGGTCGCACCAGCCCATACTTTTTCAATGCAGGGCTATTTAACACCGGGAGTGACCTGCTGCAGCTCAGCAAAGCCTACGCTGAGGCCATCGACCGCAGCGGCCTGAATTATGACATCATTTTCGGCCCTGCCTATAAGGGCATTCCGTTGGCAACAGTGACCGCCATGGCATTGGCCAATGAGGGCAACAGCAAGCCGTTTGCCTTTAACCGTAAAGAAAAAAAGGATCACGGTGAGGGCGGTCATATCGTTGGCGCACCGTTGCAGGGTAAAGTGCTAATCGTTGACGATGTGATCACAGCCGGCACCGCCATACGGGAATCCATCGACCTGATCCGCGAGTCTGGCGCGGAACCTGCTGGCGTGTTGATCGCCCTGGATCGGCAGGAGCGAGGAAACGGCGAACTCTCCGCCATACAAGAGGTAGAGAATGAGTTCAGCATTCCGGTGGTCAGCATCATTCGTCTGGAACAGATTCTGGACTATCTTGAGACCAATCCGGATTTTTCTGGCCACGCCTCGAAGGTGGCCCGCTACCGGGAACTTTACGGAGTCTGACTGATGCACAAACGCCTGACCGCATTTTCTGCCACCGCCTCGGCACTGCTGCTAACGCTTGGTTTCGCAACCCATGCAGCAGCGGGCATGTACCGTTACACGGACGAAGCCGGCCAGGTTGTGATCAGCAACACCATTCCCCAGCCAGCCACAAAACGCGGCTACGACATTCTCAATTCAAGTGGTCGCGTAGTGGAAATTATCCCGCCGGCGCCAACGGAAGATGAAATTGCGGCTCGCGAAGCAGAAAAACAGCACCAGGCGGAACTCGCCGTTCAGCGCGGCAAAGACGCTCAATTGCTGAAACGCTTCAGCCATCCAGACCAGGCCATCAGAGCCATGCATCGCAAACTGGATGAGCTACGCGGTTTGATTCAGCTAAAACGGGGCAATATTTCGGTCATCTCAAGCCAGCTCGACAACGAACAGAGCCGGGCTGCTGATATGGAACGCACGGGCCAGAAAATACCAGACGCAACCCTCGACAAAATCCATCGCCTTGAATCCCAGATCCGGGATATTGAAAAAGAAATTGCTTGGCAAACTCAGGAAATCAATTCCCTGAAACAGGAGTTTGAGGTTGATATAGAAAGGCTTGAACAAGTGACCGGCAAAACTCGTACGCTATCACTAGAGAAAGCCAACACTGACGATTAGCAGGCGCTTACCAGCGAAACAGAACCCAGCTCGGAATCAGCATTCCGGAATCCGCTTCGCGGATCCAGCCACCGCCGTCGGCGGGCACCAGGTAATAGGTGCTGCCGACTTCCGGCACGACCTTTATCTCCATAAGCTGCCCGTTTACCCGGTACTCGTAGAACACCTCACCATCGCCAGGCCGAATAACAATCTGCGGGCCGTCAGTGGATGACTGATAGTCCGAAATCACGACCGGTTCTTTGGGCGTTTCTACACGGATCTTATCCAGAGCACCGCTTTCCTGTGCCAACGCAGATCCAAAGCTGCACACAAGTAGAACGGCGGAACAGGCGATTCGTTTCATTTTCGTGATACTCTTTTGTCCATCGAATTGAGTACAGAGTTGCACAAGCCAACCCACGCTTCAATCAGAATCCGGATCCGTTTTGACATGACTGAACAAAAAACCCCACCTGTGGTGCTTGTGGACGGCTCGTCCTATTTATTCCGCGCTTATCATGCACTTCCGCCACTAACGACCAGTAAGAATCATCCCACCGGCGCCATCAAAGGGGTCATCGCGATGATCCGACGCCTTGAGCAGGACTTTCCTGGTTCGAAGCTGGTTGTGGTCTTCGATGCCAAGGGCAAAACCTTTCGCCACGATCTCTACGAAGACTACAAAGCCAACCGCCCGCCCATGCCGGACGATCTGGCAATGCAAATTGAGCCCATTCACCAAATGGTGAAAGCCATGGGGCTGCCACTATTGATAGTAGAGGGCGTAGAAGCCGACGATGTGATTGGCACGCTTGCCGATGAAGCCACCAGTAAAGGCATTGATGTGGTGGTCTCAACCGGCGACAAGGATATGGCCCAGTTGGTGAGCGATCACGTAACGCTGATCAACACCATGACCGAAACCCGGATGGACCGGGATGGCGTCAAGAACAAATTTGGCGTGCGCCCGGACCAGATTATTGATTATCTGGCCTTGGTGGGCGACAAAGTAGACAACATTCCAGGGGTTAACAAATGCGGCCCGAAAACGGCGGTGAAATGGCTGGAGGCTTATGACAACCTGGATGGCGTGATTGCGCACGCAGGCGAAGTCAAAGGCAAAATTGGTGAATATTTGCGTGAAGCCATCGAAATTCTGCCCCTGAGCCAGGAACTGGCCACCATCAAAATGGACGTGGCTCTGGCCTTCGGTCTGGAAGACCTGCAGGAACGACAGCAAAACGACGAAGAGCTGCTGGCACTGTTCCGGGAATACGAGTTACGGAGCTGGATTACCGAACTGGAAGCAAAAGCGTCGGAAATCGCCGAGGCCGGCGACCGTCAAGTGGCGGAACCCAATGGCAATAACGCGTTAGCGGCGCAGCAAAAACACTACAGCGTCATCACACAACAAGAAGAGCTCGACGATTGGGTAGCAAGGCTCAAAGCCTCCGAGCTGTTCGCCTTCGACACTGAAACCACCAGTCTGCGCTATATGAGCGCCGAGGTCGTGGGCGTATCGTTTGCAATCGAAGCCGGCGAAGCCGCATACGTGCCCTTCGGTCATGATTACATGGGCGCGCCCGAACAGCTTGATCGCGATAACGTATTGGCTCAGCTCAAACCCTTGCTGGAAGACCCCAAACAGAAGAAAGTCGGGCAAAACCTAAAGTACGATAAAAACGTGCTGGCCAATCATGACATCTGTCTGGAGGGCATTGCCGAAGATACAATGCTGGAATCCTATGTGCTCAACTCAGTGTCATCCCGTCATGACATGGACACCCTGGCCCGGAACTATCTGGGTGAGGAGACAATCACCTTTGAGTCCATTGCCGGCAAAGGCGCAAAACAACTTACCTTTAACCAGCTGGACCTGGAACAAGCTGGCCCCTATGCCGCAGAAGACGCCGACGTTACCTTACGCCTGCACCAGGTATTACGCCCCCAACTGGCAACAACCGGAAAGCTGCGATCGGTTTATGAGGACATCGACCTTCCATTAGTGGCCGTTCTGTCTCGTATGGAGCAGCGCGGAACGCTCATAAAGGCCAGCACCTTGCGCCAACACAGCCAAGAGCTCGCAGAGCGGATGGCCGAACTGGAAAAACAAGCCCACCACGTGGCCGGCGAACCATTCAATCTGGGTTCACCCAAGCAGTTGCAAGTCATCTTTTACGAGAAGATGGGCCTTCCGGTGGTCAAAAAAACCCCCAAAGGAGCTCCGTCTACCGCAGAACCTGTTCTGCAGGAACTGGCCCACGAGCATGAACTGCCGCGGATTATTCTTGAACATCGCAGCCTGAGCAAGCTCAAGTCCACCTACACAGATACCCTGCCAGAGCTTATTCACCATCGCACAGGGCGGGTGCACACCTCGTATCATCAAGCTGTAACGGCCACAGGCCGGCTATCGTCATCAGAGCCCAACCTGCAGAACATCCCCATTCGCACCGAACAGGGCAGGCGCATTCGTCAGGCGTTTATCGCCGAGCCGGGCTACAAGCTGGTCGCCGCGGATTATTCGCAGATTGAGCTGCGCATTATGGCGCATCTATCTGGCGACAAAGGCCTTCTGACCGCTTTTGAGAAGGGCGAAGACATTCACAAGGCAACCGCAGCGGAAGTCTTCGGTGTAGCACTGGGCGACGTAAACAACGATCAGCGACGCAGTGCCAAAGCCATCAATTTTGGCCTGATATACGGCATGTCAGCCTTCGGGCTGGCCCGTCAGTTGGATGTGGAACGAAAAGTGGCACAACACTATATCGACCGTTATTTCGAGCGCTACCCGGGTGTTTTGCGGTACATGGATAATATCCGCAAACAGGCCCACGACGATGGCTTTGTGGAAACACTGTTCGGCCGTCGCCTGTATTTGCCTGAAATTAACGCACGCAACAAACAACTGCAACAGGCCGCCGAGCGCACTGCCATCAACGCGCCCATGCAGGGAACAGCCGCTGACATCATCAAACTGGCGATGATTGAAGTAGAACGCTGGCTGCTTACAGAGCATGCCGATACCGCGCGCATGACCATGCAGGTGCACGACGAACTGATTCTTGAAGTAAAAGAAGGCGCCGTAGACATGATTCGCGAAGGGCTGATCAAGCGCATGTCCGGTGCGGCGAAGCTGGCGGTACCCTTGCTGGTAGAGGCAGGTGTGGGGGACAACTGGGATCAGGCCCATTAAACAAAACCGCCCGGTTGGCCAGCCTAACCGGGCGGTTATTTACAGCCTTTCGGTTGAATCACCGCCTAGAACGCTTTGCTGATCTGGATGGCTGCGCTCCAGGCTTGCAGATCGTATTCTGCGCTGTAGGAAGAGTTCGGATCTCTCGGGCTGGGCTGCGTTCCGCCCGGCGTCAGAACATAGGGCTTGTCCTCTACTTTCGGATCGTCCGTAAACAGTAACGTGCCAACCGCTGCGTCTACCGTCCAGCCGCTCTGAGGGGATTTCCACTGCGCGCCCAACGTCAGCCAGTGGCGATCACTGGAAGGAATGCGTGCCGTAACGTACTTGTCGACCGGTGACTCATCCCACGCATAGCCAGCTTTCAACGCCCATTCGGGCGTTGCTTGCCAGATGCCACCCAGATTGAACTGCCAGGTATTGCTCCACTCCTCCGGAACATGGGTAAGCTGACCAGGCATGCCGCCCAAATTTTTGCCAGTCAAAGGTTTGCTGGAATCGCGGCCATAAATATCGAGAGACTCGAACCGGCTCCATCTGGAATAGGTTGCGCCCGCAAGAACCGTAAACTCGTCAGTCAGTCTGTGCCGGATACCGGCAGTGATGCTCTCGGGGATCGCCAGCGGAACTCTGGCCGGCTCTGTCGAATCAATCGCCACAGCCACTCCGGGTCCGGGCGGTGTGGGCGTGCCCGCAGGGGTTGCCACGGCTACGTTCGTAAACGTGGCATCGCCTTTAAGTTCCAGCTCGGTGCCGGTCTGAGCCTTCAGACCAAACTGAGTCCGATCGTTGAGCTCATAAAGAAAACCAATCTGAAAAGTGACGGCAACATCATCACCTTCAATGTCGGCGTAACCCTGCGATGGCGTTCCGGGAACAGCCCCGCTTGGCGCCTGTGCAAGCGTGCCTGAGTTATCCAGAAACTTAGTGAGCCGGCCTTCAACGTACAAGACGTTGAGGCCCAGACCCATCGACAGGCCTTTGCCATTGTTAACCGAGATCGCGGGCGTGAACGCAATGGCTTTCAACTCGGTTTTATCCGCGAAGAAACGGCCAATAAAATCATCATCATAGTCTGCAGCAAGACCGTAAGGTACGTGGATGCCAAAGCCGATATCAATGGAATCACTGATTTCGTGGGTCAGGTAAGCGTTTGGCAGGAAGGCGGGATCTGCTATGTCTCCGCCGCGACTGCCAGAAACCGGCTGGCCAATCTGGTTGCTCGACGTGATGCTTCCACCTTTGGCTTCGGCATCAATATCAAGCACGGCAGCACCAAAGGAAATATTTGTGCCGTTTAGCTGGCCCATGCCCGCCGGATTAAAGAAAACGGTTGTCGCATTTTCCGGGTTCGCGGCTGCGCCGGCGTTGGCAACGCCCATGGCACTTGCGCTTTGTTCATTCAAAGAAAAACCGCCAGCCAAAACGCTGGCCGGGGCAGCTACTGCGGCCAATGTGGCCAACCTGACAGCACGAGTAAGCAGTGTGGGTTTCATAACAGCAGTATCTCCTTTGTCGTTTCAAAAGAAGTATACGCAGCAGACACCCGTGGTCTCAAATGCTAAAACTATTGATTCAAAACACTAACCGTTCAGGAATTTTGTCGACACCTGTTTTGTCAGTCGTCCTGGATCGTCAGTTTATTAACAGACGACGACAACTGATCGGCCCCTTGTGCATCGGTACCCAGTTTTATCATCAAACGCAGGTCGTTGGCCGAGTCAGCGTGGGCCAGCGCGTCCTCGTAGGTAATGGAGCCCTCTGCGTATAGCTGATACAGGGCCTGGTCGAAGGTTCGCATGCCGGATTCGTTGGATTTGGCCATCAAACCCTTGAGTTTATGCACTTCTCCTTTACGGATCAGATCCGCAACCAGTGGTGTATTGACCAGAACCTCAATAACGGCTTTGCGGCCTTTGCCATCCGGTGTGGGAATCAGCTGTTGCGCCACGATAGCCCTGAGGTTAAGCGACAAGTCCATCCAGATCTGATTGTGCTGTTCCGGCGGGAAAAACTGGATAATTCGGTCGAGTGCCTGGTTGGCGTTGTTGGCGTGCAAGGTCGCCAGACAAAGGTGGCCCGTCTCCGCAAACTGCACCGAATATTCCATTGTCTGGCGAGTGCGCACCTCACCGATAAGAATAACGTCCGGAGCCTGTCTCAAGGTGTTTTTCAGTGCCACTTCAAAGCTTTGAGTATCAATTCCCACTTCCCGCTGAGTCACAATGCAGCCTTGGTGCTGGTGCACAAACTCAATGGGGTCTTCAATGGAAATAATATGGCCACGGCTGTTCCGGTTACGGTGACCAATCATCGCGGCCAGCGAGGTCGATTTACCGGTGCCGGTGGCGCCGACAAACATAATCAGACCACGCTTGGTCATGGCCAGCTCTTTAACGATTTCTGGCAGTGACAGGTCGTCAATCTGAGGAATCTTCACCTCAATCCGGCGCAATACCATGCCGCACAGGTTGCGCTGGAAGAACGCGCTCACCCGAAAACGGCCAATACCCCGGGCACTGATCGCAAAATTACACTCGTGAGTTTCTTCAAACTCGATTCGCTGCTTGTCACTCATTGCGCCGTAAACAAACTCTCGCGTCTGTTCCGGCGTCAACGCGTTCTTGGTGACCGGCAGCACCTTACCGTTCACTTTCATGCTGGGCGGAACACCGGCCGTGATAAAGAGGTCTGATCCTCCTTTCTCTACCATCAGGCGAAGCAGCTTTTCGAATTCCATTTTTTGATTTCCCACATTCTTTTTATATGAGCACCCGCAAAACGCCGGGGATCAGAAATTATCAGGCATTTTCGCTTTAGCCCGCGCAGCATCGCGGGAAATCAGCCCCTTTTGTAGCAAACGCTCAAGACACTGATCCAACGTTTGCATGCCCAGCGATGCACCGGTCTGGATCGATGAGTACATCTGCGCAATTTTGTCTTCACGAATCAGGTTTCGGATGGCGGCCGTACCGATCATGATTTCATGAGCCGCTATCCGGCCGCCGCCCATTTTCTTCATCAGCGTCTGGGAAACGACAGCCTGCAGCGACTCGGAGAGCATGGAGCGCACCATGGACTTTTCTTCCGCCGGAAACACGTCTACCACCCGGTCAATGGTTTTCGCCGCCGACGTGGTATGCAGAGTGCCAAAAACCAAGTGGCCTGTTTCCGCTGCGGTGAGTGCCAGGCGGATGGTTTCCAGATCGCGCAGTTCACCCACCAGAATGATATCCGGGTCTTCCCGCAGCGCCGACCGCAAAGCTTCGTTAAAGCCCAGAGTATCCCGGTGCACTTCACGCTGGTTTATCAAACACTTTTTGGAGTCGTGCACAAATTCAATCGGGTCTTCTATGGTGAGAACATGCTCGTAACGGGTATCGTTGATGTAATCCATCATTGCCGCCAGCGTGGTCGACTTACCGGAGCCCGTAGGCCCGGTTACCAACACAAGCCCGCGGGGCACAGAGGAGATATCCTTGAACACCTGGCCCATGCCGAGGTCTTCCATCGTCAGTACTTTCGAGGGAATGGTACGGAAAACGGCGCCGGCGCCCCGGTTCTGATTAAAAGCGTTAACACGGAAGCGAGCGACACCCGGCACCTCAAAGGAAAAGTCGGTTTCCAGAAATTCCTCGTAGTCCTTGCGCTGCTTGTCGTTCATGATGTCGTAAATAAGCCCGTGAACTTCTTTGTGCTCAAGGGGCGGCAGATTAATACGGCGAACATCACCGTCAACACGAATCATCGGGGGCAAGCCGGCAGAAAGATGCAGGTCAGACGCACCCTGTTTCGCCGAGAAAGCAAGCAGTTCAGTAATATCCATAGAAGTCCTCGGACGGCTTTTCTTTTACACAGGTAGCGTCTGTTCAGCACAACCCGGCCGTGATCACTTGGCATTTCAGTGACCTGCGAGTAGTGTGTCGCTATAATACAGACAGACCAAACGTGACTATTTCGCACTATGAGCAGCATAGCAGACAACCTCGGGAGCGTAACCCGACGCATACAAAAAGCAACATTGCAGGCCGGCCGGGAGCCGGATTCGGTGGGTCTTCTGGCGGTCAGCAAAACCCGCCCTGCAGGCGAACTCAGAGCCGCAGTCGCTGAGGGCCAATTGGCATTCGGGGAAAACTACCTTCAGGAAGCCCTGGAAAAAATGGCCGAACTCGCCGACCTTACCGGTATTGATTGGCATTTTATTGGTCCGCTACAGTCCAACAAAACCCGCCAGATCGCGTCCGCTTTCTCCTGGGTACACAGCGTGGATCGCCTTAAAGTAGCACGCCGCCTCAGCGAGCAACGGGACACGGGCTTGCCACCCTTGAATATTTGCCTTCAAGTCAATATTAATAACGAACAAAGCAAATCCGGGTGCCAGCCGGAGGATTTGCCAGAATTGGTTCACGAAATAAGCCAATTACCAAGGCTGACTCTCCGGGGGCTTATGGCCATTCCCGATCCGGAACAGGCCGAGCCTGAACTGAGAGCCAGTTTCGGCAAACTGGCAGACACCCTGAACACGCTGCGGGCAGACTACCCAGAGGCCGGCCCCCTGGACACCTTGTCCATGGGCATGTCCGGTGATCTCGAAATCGCGATTGCGGAGGGCGCCACCTGGGTTCGTGTTGGCACCGCCGTTTTTGGCGAACGGTCACCCAAGAGCTGAATTGATCGGTTCCTGCTATCATCAGGGCCCGATGTCTAATCGAACAACCGTTGGAGTATATTTTGAGCAAATCACCAACCATTTCGTTTATCGGTGCCGGAAATATGGCGAGCGCCATCATTGGCGGCATGCTGGATAGCGGCTTCAAGGCCGAAAACATATGGGTAAGCGCGCCCGACGATGATCATCTGCAAACCATACGCAAGCGGTTTGGTGTGAGCGTAACAACGGATAATCGTTACTGCGCCGAACAGGCCGACATGGTTGTGTTGGCAGTAAAACCGCAGATTATGGCGGACGCCTGTCGTGACATAGCGCCCATAGCCCAGAATACCCGCCCGTTAATTGTATCCATTGCTGCTGGCTTGGGCGCTGAAACCCTTGATGCATGGCTTGGTGGTGGTCTCCCGATTGTCAGGGTCATGCCCAATACACCTGCTCTGGTTGGCAAGGGCGCCGCCGGGCTTTTTGCCACTGAAAGCGTGACCAGCGACCAGAAAAACATGGTGCAGTCGGTTTTTGAGGGTATAGGTATCGCAGTGTGGGTTGAGGATGAAGCGCTGCTTCATGGCGTAACGGCGCTTTCGGGAAGCGGCCCGGCCTATTTTTTCCTGATGCTTGAAGCACTGGAAGCTTCCGCCACCGAAGCCGGAGTAGAAGCCACAACAGCCCGCAAGCTTGCCATTCAAACCATGGCGGGGGCAGCCGAAATGGCAGCCAAGAGCGATCAAGACCCGGCCCAGTTAAAGAAAAACGTTATGTCCCCGGGCGGTGTGACCGAGCAAGCGATCAACACGTTCGAAGAAGGCGGCATGCGTGACCTGGTTAGCAAGGCTTACAGCGCGGCTTACAAGCGCTCTGAAGCCATGGCCAAAGAACTGGCAGGCAAAGACTAAAACAGTCACTGACAACGGAGAAATGGCTACATGCTGGCAGACATCCTGATTACGATCCTGCTGATCGCGTCCACCTTTTATATGACCATAATACTGCTGCGCTTTTTGCTGCAACTGGCCCGGGCAGATTTCTACAACCCGATTTCCCAGTTTGCGGTAAAAGCCACCTCTCCCCTGCTTCGGCCACTGCGCCGGGTCATTCCCGGCTGGGGCGGATTTGACGGCGCAGCTCTGGTTCTGGCCATTATTATTCAGGCGATCACTTTCTTCCTGATTCTGGTTGCCCTGAACGGGGGCATTCCTGCTTTCAACCCGCTCACCCTGTTGGTCTGGGCCGTTCTGAATGTGCTGGATCTGATAGTCAAGATCTATTTCTGGTCTGTTATCGCCGTCGTTGTGGTTAGCTGGATTGCGCCCGGCAGCGGGCATCCTGCCATTCAACTGGTCGCGCAGATTACCGAACCGGTTATGCGCCCCGTGCGCAACCTTATGCCATCCATGGGAGGACTGGACCTGTCACCCATCATTGTCTTCCTCATCCTGAACGTGCTCTCTGTTATGATTGAGCACATGAAAGTGGCAGCCGGTCTCGGATCCATTGGACTTGGAATGTAAGCCACGTCTCAAAAAAACAATTTGTAACAGTTTTCCACAAAACGTCCAAACCGCAAGCCGCAAACTCACTCCGTTGATTTTGCGGCTTTTTTTATTGCATTCATGTCAACGATTGCCACACACATGCAAACACCCTGCCGCGCAAACGCTGGGAACAGGCTAATATTAACCGTTATTAATTAATCCGTAAGTCACGTGAATCCCAGCGAGTCTGCCCAGGGAATACCAGAAGTCGTGCAGAAGGAAAATCTAATGAGTCTTCAGGGAAATCTGACCCAGCAGGTAGAGGCCTATCACAACTGGAAAAAAGAGCTGATCCGCCAGATCGGCCGTTATCGGCTGTGGCTTCAGGACAACAACCTGTTCTCTGACGACATCAGCAACCGGATCCGCCATGGCCTTGAGCTGCTTATTGAAGATGAGCTCACCATTGCGTTTGTCGGTGAGTACTCCCGAGGCAAAACGGAACTGATAAACGCCCTGTTCTTCTCGGATTTTGGTCAGCGCATGCTGCCCTCCCAGGCCGGGCGCACAACCATGTGTCCGACTGAGCTATTTTTTGACCGCAGCGCCAACGAAAACTATCTGCTGTTGCTCCCCATAGAGACTCGCACCGGCAACTTTTCATTGCAGCAATTGCGCAAACAGCCTGAACGCTGGGTAAAGCACGGTCTGGATGAGCGCGACCCTGAGATCATGCGCGAGATCCTCGGAGAAGTGGCCCGGGTCAAAAGCGTGCCTCCCGAACAGGCACGAGCGCTGGGCTTTGACGAAGACATGCTGGAACACGATCGCAACAACCCTGGCAACGTTCTGGTTCCGGCCTGGCGCAACGCCCAGATCAGCATTCGACACCCTTTGTTCGAACGCGGCCTGCGCATTCTTGATACCCCTGGCCTTAACGCCCTTGGCTCTGAGCCGGAGCTCACCATTAGCATGCTGCCAAAAGCGCATGCCATTATTTTCGTACTCAGTGCAGACACCGGCGTTACTGCCAGCGACATGACCATCTGGAAAGAGCACATAGACACAGAGCACGCCGATCACCGCGCCGGCAGGTTTGCAGTACTGAACAAAATAGACGTACTTTGGGACGACCTGCAAGGCGAAAAACACACTCACGAGGCTATCGAGCGAGTGCGCGGGTATACCGCGGATCATCTGGGCATTCGGCAGCAGGACGTTATACCTCTGTCCGCCAAGCAGGGTCTGGTTGCGCGGGTCAGAAAAGACAACGATCTGTTTACCCGCTCCAACATCGGCAACCTGGAACAACTGATTATCCAGCGCATTCTCATGCACAAAGAGCAGTTGATCACGCAAAGCCTGATCAATGATCTGCTGGGTATGTTGCAGAACAGCCAGGCGGCGATGCAGACCCGCCTCGACTCTCTTGAAGAAGAGTCTCAAGCCTGCTCCGGCACCACCATGGACAAAGCCGCGCTTACCCGGTTGGCCGACCGTGCCCAGACAGATTATGATTTTTACTATAAAAAATTGATCACTCTGCGCTCAAGCCGCCGGTTGATGGGCTCTCAGGGCCAGATGTTAAAAACTTTGGTTGCCGAAGATCGCTTTGAAACCCATGCACAGAGGATCCACAAAAGTATGTCGAAAAGCTGGACCACGGCAGGCATGAACAGCGCCATGGATCAGTTTTTTGAACTGCTGGAAAGTGATTTCTCCAACCTGCTCAGCGAAGGCCGCCTCGCGGAAAAGATGGTTGGGGCCATCTATCGCAGGTACAACGACGATACCCGTGCCCGCCACCTGGAACCCATTCCGCTGCGTGCCGGCCGACACGTTATTGCGGTCAGGGAGTTGCGCAAAAAAGCCCGGCGTTTCCGGGTCAGCCCCAAAAATCTGCTCACCGGGCAGTCCGTTCTGGTGCGACGTTTTTTCAATGTAATGGTCAACGAAGCCAGAACTCTGCATGCCCGTGTACGCGACGACGTGGAACGCTGGCCCTCAGAAGCGCTGTTGCCGATCATGCAGTACTCAATGGAACAGAAACAATTGCTGGAGCATCAGATACGACGCCTCCGGGACATGGTCAGAAACGACCGTGACGGCCGCTTTGAACGTGAACGCCTGAGCAACACGATCAGCGACCTGCGCCGGCAACTGGAATTAGTGGATGCCATGCAGCGGCAAATTCGCAAGCCCGCACCCACCATGATCCAACAGAAAGTGGTGAATATTTCCGGTGCTATTTAGCCGCGCTATCTAGTCGCATTATCTAGCCGCGACAGAGCCTGTCGGTTGCAGCCATGACGGCCCGCCATTAGACTGCTTTGCTGGTTGAGTTTTTACGTCAGCCCGCAAAGCCGTCACTAACGGACCGAACAAGGAATCTTTCGCGCCGATGCCCGAGCCCATGCCTGTGGATTCTGTAGGGGTAGTCACCCCACAGACGTACCCTTTTGAAACGCCTATCGAGTTGGCGTGCGGACATGCACTGGAGCGCTATGATCTGGTGGTTGAGACCTATGGCGAACTCAACGCGGATCGCAGCAATGCCGTACTCATATGTCATGCCCTGAGCGGGAACCATCATGCCGCCGGCTACCACTCTGTGGATGATCGCAAACCAGGCTGGTGGGATACCTGCATCGGGCCAGGAAAGCCCGTCGATACAGATCGTTTTTTTGTGGTTAGTCTCAATAATCTGGGTGGCTGCCACGGCAGCACCGGCCCTAGCTCAACCAATCCATCTACAAACAAACCTTATGGCCCTGACTTTCCCGTTGTCACGGTTAGCGACTGGGTAAAAAGCCAGGCGCTGCTGGCAGATCGGCTGGGCATTGAGTGCTGGGCTGCGGTTGTGGGCGGTTCACTGGGGGGAATGCAGGCACTGCAATGGAGCCTTGATTACCCTGATCGACTGAAGCATGCGGTAGCCATTGCCTCCAGCCCTCGTTTAACGGCCCAAAATATCGCATTTAACGAGGTAGCACGACAGGCCATTACCTCTGACCGCGAATTCCATGACGGCCGGTATCACGATTTTGACACCCTGCCCCGGCGTGGTCTTATGCTGGCAAGGAT
Organism: Marinobacter antarcticus; assembly: GCF_011049865.1. Classification (GTDB taxonomy): domain Bacteria; phylum Pseudomonadota; class Gammaproteobacteria; order Pseudomonadales; family Oleiphilaceae; genus Marinobacter; species Marinobacter antarcticus_A. The sequence goes on from NZ_DRGY01000103.1 coordinate 29,561, forward strand.
GGTGGGGCATATCACCTACCTCTCAGATGCCTCCATGGGCGAAAAGTTTGGCCGTGAGCTCAGGGATCAGGCCTACAAATTTGGTTACGATGCGGAGTTTCAGGTAGAAAGTTACCTCCGCTATCAGGGTGAACGCTTTTCGGAAGTCTTCGATGCCAACACCTATCTTCTGATGACCCGGGCGCTGGATTATTTTGACCCGGCCTATGAATCCGACGGCGACCTCTCCAAAGCGCTCGCCAAAGCCCGCTGTGAGTTCCTGGTGCTGTCTTTCAGCACCGACTGGCGTTTCACCCCGGCCCGTTCCGAAGAAATGGTGAACGCCATGATCGCCGCCCGCAGAAAAGTCAGCTACGCAGAAATCGATGCGCCCTGGGGCCACGATGCGTTCCTGATTCCGACCCCGCGCTATACCAGCATCTTCACGGCGTATATGGATCGTGTGGCCAGGGAGGTAGGAGCATGAGGGCGGATCTCGAAATCATTCAACAGTGGGTGAAACCCGGCCATCACGTGTTAGACCTAGGTTGCGGCGACGGCACCCTGCTCGATTTCCTCAAACAGGAGCGTAACGCCACCGGTTTTGGCCTGGAGATCAACCCGGACCACATAACCACCTGCATGAATCGTGGCGTCTCGGTGATTGAACAGAACCTGGATACCCAGGGGCTGGATAACTTTGAAAACAACAGCTTTGATATTGTGCTGATGACACAGGCGTTGCAGGCAGTGCGCCGGCCCGACAAGGTACTGGACGAAATGCTACGCCTTGGTGACGAAGGCATAGTGACCTTCCCCAACTTTGCTCACTGGCGCCTGCGTTGGGGATTGGCTCTCAGCGGCCGCATGCCCGAATCCGAAGCTTTGCCGTATAAATGGTATAACACACCCAACATACGGTTATGCACCTTCAAGGATTTTGAAGCCTTGTGTCGCCAGAAAGGCATACAAATCAAAAGCCGGCGCGTGGTGGATGGCCAGCATCAAAACAGCTGGCTGGCGCGCTTTTGGCCAAATCTGTTGGGAGAGATCGCGGTTTACCGCATTACCCGGGAGAAAAAGTAATGATAGATATCGGTCTGCGCAACACTTTCACCCTGGCGACAGTCGCCTTGTTTGCTGTTTTCTTCAGCCTGCCCGCTCACGCCGATTCCGAAAACTTCGGAGATTATCAGGTGCGCTGGAGCGTATTGCCGAGCACGTTCCTGACTCCGGAGGTAGCAAAGGCCAACAATCTTCAACGCAGCAAGAGTATTGGCATAGTCAACATCGCCATCATGCAGAAAAATGAAAACGGTGTGATCAAGCCGGTTACCGGCCAGGTAGAAGGCAAGGTTTCAAACGACATTCAACAGGTAAGGTTTCTGGCCTTTCGCAGGATTACGGAAGGCGATTCCGTCTACTTTATTGCCCAATACCAGTATTCGTCCGCCGAGCTGCTAACGTTCAACATTACCGCTCGCCCTTCCGGTCAACGCCAGGACATGCCTGTGCGATTTGCCCACACGCTTTTCAACGATTGAGCGGAGACCATGCCTGAACAACTTGTTATCGCCAGCAACAACAAAGGCAAAATCAGCGAATTTACCCACCTTCTTGCCCCTCTGGATCTTATTCCGGTGCCCCAGGGCGAACTGGGCGTTGGCGAAGCAGAGGAGCCGGCAGTCACCTTTGTTGAGAACGCCATTCTGAAAGCGCGCCATGCCGCCCGGGAGACCGGCCTGCCGGCACTGGCGGATGACAGCGGACTGGCCGTGGATGCACTGGGGGGCGCGCCCGGCGTTCGTTCGGCCCGTTACGCCGGCGCCGACGCTTCCGACCTCGAAAATCTGCACGCGCTTCTGGGCGCCATGATCGATATACCCGATGGCCAGCGCGGGGCTCAGTTCCACTGTGTGCTGGTGTACCTGAGGCACGCCGACGACCCGACACCGATCATCTGCCACGGCCGCTGGCCTGGCACGATACTCAGAGCACCTCAGGGCGATGGCGGATTTGGTTATGACCCAATCTTTCTTTGCCCTGAAAAAAACCTCAGCGCATCAGAACTGACCCGGGACGAGAAGAACCGGATAAGCCATCGGGGTCGCGCCCTGACGTTGCTGATGGAACAGCTCCAGGCGGAGATCTGAGCCAGTGACCACTCCTATCCCGGCGGCCGTCACGCCGCCTTTGAGCCTGTATATACATGTGCCCTGGTGCGTGCGCAAATGCCCCTACTGTGACTTCAATTCCCACGCCATCCAGAATGAACTCCCCGAAACCGCTTATCTGAACGCCCTGCTGGAGGATCTGGATCAGGATCTTGCGCTGACCTCAGGTCGCAGCGTCGAAACGGTGTTTATCGGTGGAGGAACGCCATCACTGATGAGCAGTGATTTTTATCAGAAGCTGTTCAAGGGACTCCGGGAGCGCATGATCTTTGCGGAGGATGCTGAAATCACGCTGGAGGCCAATCCAGGCACGTTGGAAGAAGGTCGGTTTGAAGCCTTTCATGACGCCGGCATCAATCGTCTTTCAATTGGTGTGCAGAGCTTCAACCCGGCCCACCTGAAAGCCCTTGGCCGCATTCACGACAGTACAGAAGCGCACAGGGCAATTGAGGCCGCAAAAAAGGCCGGCTTTGATAACTTCAATCTGGATTTGATGCACGGTTTGCCGGGCCAGACACCTGGCGAGGCGTTGGACGATCTTCGATCTGCCATGAGCCATGAGCCGCCGCACGTGTCCTGGTATCAGCTGACACTGGAGCCCAATACCGAATTTTACAGCCGGCCGCCGGATCTGCCGGACGACGACCTGCTCTGGGAGATCGCACAGCAAGGCGGCGACTATCTGCACCAGCAAGGCTTTCACGACTACGAGGTGTCGGCCTGGAGCCGCGAAGGCAAGGCTTCACGGCATAACCTTAATTACTGGACGTTCGGGGACTATATGGCTATCGGCGCCGGTGGCCACGGTAAAATCAGCCTGTCGGACGGCGCGATAATGCGCTATTGGAAGACGCGTCAGCCGGACGCCTACCTGAACCGAATCGGTAGCCGCACCGCCGGAAGTGAGCAAATTGAGGCGGACGAACTCCCGTTAGAGTTTTTGATGAACGCGCTGCGCCTGCGAAAAGGAGTGGATGAAAGCCTTTTTTTTGAGCGCACGGGTTTACCCCTGACATCCGTTGCGGTACAACTTCAAAGACTGCGTGAAGATAAACTACTGGTAAGCGACCGGCTTCAGGCAACACGTTTGGGGCAAAGGTATCTGAACAGTCTGTTGGAGCGTTTTCTGTAATGGACACAGAAAAGGGATTACCGACCTTATCCAAAGGCCTGAAAGCCTGTCTGATTGCGACTCTGGCTTTGGTGGTCGTTTTGGTGCTGATAAACCAACCTTTAAAAACCGGGTCAGCGCATCAGGGCATCGTCAGCTACCAGTTGGCAGGAAATGCCGAGCAAGCCTGGGCTATCGTGCAAAGCTGGGGCAGTAACGGCTTACAATGGGCAAGACTTTCGCTTTGGGTAGACTTCCTTTTCGTTCCTTTGTATTGCGTCACCCTGATTATGCTGACCCGACACTGCATTCTGGACAGACCCGGCGTACGCGAACGCACGACCGCACGATGGATTCAAACGCTGTTTGTATCCGCAGGCTTGGCGGATATCACTGAAAATGCGCTGCTGCTAAACAATCTGGAAGCACCTACAGATGCCATCAGCCTTGCCGCCGCTATCAGTGCGCTGATCAAGTTTACGGCGCTCACCCTCGGTATTGCCGGGCTGGTCATCATCCGCGCATCCCGGCGCCATCCGCTGGTGCCGGGCTAAATGAGTGCTGAGCCAAAAAGCCGTCAATTAGTGCGGTGAAACAGCAAATCCCAAACACCATGCCCCAGATTTTCGCCACGCTTCTCAAACTTGGTAATGGGACGATAGTCAGGCCGTGGTGAATATTCGCCCTGTGCCCGGGTATTGGCAAACCCTTCAGACTCCCCCATCACGTCCATCATGTGCTCAGCGTAATTTTCCCAGTCTGTTGCCAAATGCAGGATCCCGCCTACCCGCAGCTTGTGGCGGATGCGCTGAACGAATTCAGTCTGCACAAGCCTGCGTTTATGGTGCTTCTTTTTGTGCCAGGGATCCGGGAAAAACACCATAACCTGATCCAGGCAGGCATCTGGCAGGCACAAATCAATCACATCGTTGGCATCAATGTTGTAAACGCGAACGTTCTCCAATCCGCGATCCTCAATTTCCTTGAGTAGCGCACCGACACCGGGTAGATGAACCTCTACACCGATGAAGTTCTGCTCGGGTGCGGCTTCAGCCATTTCCGCAAGTGAACCACCCATACCAAAACCGATTTCAAGGTTGAGCATGGCATCGCGACCAAACACCTGGCGGGGGTCAATCATGCCGTCTTCACGGCTCAAGCCAAATGTCGGCCAACTGCGCTCATAGGCTTTTTTTTGGCCTTCCGTCATGCGCCCCTGGCGCAATACAAAACTGCGCACACCACGGCGCGTGGTAATCGGTGACTCACTGGTCGTTTCTGACGGGATGTTCTCGTCGTTGGGATCTTGCGGCGTCTTCTGGTCAGTCATCTGCAATCCTCAACCGCGGGCGGCGGGTCTGATTATCGGAATTTGCGTACAGTTTACCAGAGTAAAAGGCGTCAGGCGGATACCACAGAACTGTTACCAACCTGGCGATCAAACTGCCGATAACCCAAAGCCTCCACAAGGTGTGGCTGCGAAACGGTACCCGAGCCATCAAGATCAGCCAATGTGCGCGCCACACGTAATATCCGGTGCAGGGCCCGAGCCGACAACCCAAGTTTTTCCATTGCACTACAAAGCAGCGTTTCGCCAGCGCGTTCAAGGCTACAAGCGTCCTGCAACTCGCGCCCAGCCAGGGTGGCATTTACGCATCCGCGACGCGCCTGTTGCGCCCTGGCAAGCGCCACCCGTTCGCGCACCACAGCACTGGGTTCACCGTCGCCTCCCGAGTGCATCAACACATCACCACCTTGCACCGGCACTTCCACGTGCAGATCAAACCGGTCCAATAGAGGGCCGGAAATTTTCGACCGATAACGCATTATCTGTTGCGGTGTGCACTGGCACTCAATGGTTGGGTGCCCACTGTAGCCACACGGGCAGGGATTCATGGCGCCAATAACCTGGAAGCGTGCGGGGAAATTAACCTGGCGAGCGGCCCGACTGATCGAAATCTCTCCGGTTTCCATGGGTTCGCGCAGTACTTCCAAAACCCGACGCTCAAACTCTGGCAACTCGTCAAGAAACAGCACGCCACGGTGTGCCAGCGAGATTTCTCCGGGCCTCGGACTGCTACCACCACCCACCAAAGCCACCGCCGAAGCGGTATGATGCGGGGACCTGAACGGGGGTTGGCGCCAGCCGCCGGCTCTTAGCGGCTGGCCAGCAACCGAGTGCACGCTGGCCACCTCCATGGCGTGCTCATCGCTCAGATCCGGCAGAATTCCAGGCAGACGACTGGCCAGCATGCTTTTGCCTGTGCCTGGAGGACCAAAAAACAGCAGATTGTGCGCCCCCGCCGCCGCCACCTCCAACGCCCGCCGCGGCACGCTTTGCCCGCGCACGTCGGCAAGGTCTGGCATACCAGCGGCCATAGCAGCCTCCGGCACCGTGCGAGTCAAAGGCACTAGCCTCGCACGACCACAAAGGTGTTCACAAACAGCCAGTATATGCCCCGCTGCCAGTACATCATCCTGGCTGGCTAGAGCGGCTTCTTCTGCGTTGCCATTTGGCACCAACAAACACCGGCCTTCTTTGCGCGCCGCCAGCACGGCGGGCAAAACGCCTTTTAACGGGCGCAGTGCGCCGTCAAGAGAGAGTTCACCGAGGAATTCACAGGAAGTCAGGCTTTGCGAAGGAATCTGTCCAGAGGCGGCAAGAACGCCCAGAGCAATCGGCAAATCAAAGCGGCCGCCCTCTTTAGGCAGGTCTGCCGGAGCGAGATTAATGGTTATGCGGCGGGCGGGAAATTCAAAGCCTGCATTCAGTAGCGCGCTTCTTACACGCTCGCGGCTTTCGCGCACGCCGGTCTCCGGAAGCCCAACAATCGTGAGCGCAGGAAGTCCACCGGAAAGATGAACTTCAACGGTGACCTCAGGTGCAGAAACGCCAATGCAGGCGCGGGAATGGACGACGGCGAGCATAACAACCTTCCATGGTTTATGGATATCAGTGTGGGCCGATGTGAGTTGGCCTGCCCGGCTTCCTGCCGGGAATCATGGGAGTTATTGAGCTTTCGGGGGTTTGTCCAGCTCAGCAACCCTTTTTTCCAGAGCCTCGACCTTTTCACGGGTTTTCATAAGCACCGCCTGCTGAGCATCAAACTCTTCACGGGTTACCAGCTCAAGGCGCGACAGAACCGCCATTACGGTAGCCCGAGCCTGAGTTTCAAAATCTTCCCGGGCCGCGCGGGCCATGTCTGGAACAAGCTGGCCGAACTGCCCCTGCAGCTGGGCGAAAATATCCTGTGGAGCTTTCACTCATCACCTCACTGGTTCAAATAATGTCCGGTTTCGACCCGTACGACGGTGCCGCGACCATTTTGCAGGAGTGTATCACACCGCCAGCCCTGCCATACTAGACGCGGTACGCACTATACTAGGCTTGCTCTGCCCTTGCCTGCTCCGATCTGGCTCACGGGAGGGCTCAGCGCTCTATTATGGTGCGCAAACGGGCACTCGGACTCATACCGAACGACTACCGAGATTGCTCAAGATACTGATTTAAAGATATTTTTTTGCGTTGGCATACCCGGTGCTAAAGCTCTTGCACGCAATCCGCACAATTGACGTGCGAAGCGGCAGCACCCCCAACTCAACAACTGGCCGGTGGGCTCTCACTGTTGGGACGGTTTTACCAAGGAGAAAGCAATGAAACTTGTGACAGCGATCATTAAGCCTTTCAAGCTGGATGATGTCCGTGAGGCACTATCCGAGATAGGCGTACAAGGCGTAACCGTCACCGAAGTTAAAGGTTTCGGTCGGCAGAAAGGTCACACAGAGCTTTATCGTGGCGCGGAATACGTGGTGGATTTTCTGCCCAAAGTAAAAGTAGAAGTTGCCATAGGCGACAACTTGCTGGATCAGGTTATCGAATCCATCACCAAAGCTGCCAACACCGGAAAAATCGGTGACGGCAAGATTTTCGTGACTGAGTTGCAACAAGCGATCCGGATCCGAACAGGCGAAACCGGCGAAGAAGCGGTTTAATCCTGCTCTGATCACTTAAAAACCAACGCAAAAAAACAATCTGAAGTGCCTTGTGCGGAGGGCTTCCCATGGAAAGCAATATTTTTCAGTTGCAGTATGCAATAGATACTTTTTATTTTCTGGTGTGCGGCGCATTAGTTATGTGGATGGCTGCGGGTTTTGCGATGCTCGAATCCGGGCTGGTGCGGGCCAAAAATACGACGGAAATTCTCACCAAAAACGTCGCGCTATACGCCATAGCCTGCACCATGTACCTGGTGTGTGGCTACGCCATAATGTACGACGGCACCCTCCTACTGAACGGTATCGAGAACGTCGATACAGCATCCGTATTAGGGGATTTTGCAACCCGGGAGAATGGCTTCGAAGGCGGGGCAATCTACTCCAGCGCGGCGGATTTCTTTTTCCAGGTGGTGTTCGTCGCCACGGCCATGTCGATCGTCTCCGGCGCTGTGGCAGAGCGCATGAAGCTTTGGGCATTCCTTGCCTTTGCAGTCGCGATGACCGGCGTTATCTACCCGCTGGAAGGCTCCTGGACCTGGGGTGGCAAGGACGTCTTTGGGCTGTACAGCCTCAGTGATCTTGGGTTCAGCGATTTTGCAGGTTCTGGCATTGTTCATCTTGCCGGTGCGGCTGCGGCCCTTGCTGGCGTGCTGCTGCTTGGTGCTCGTAAAGGCAAATACGGTCCTGGGGGCGAAATTCGCGCGATTCCAGGCGCTAACCTGCCCATGGCTGCTTTGGGTACGCTTATCCTCTGGATGGGATGGTTCGGCTTTAACGGTGGCTCTGTTTTGAAGCTTGGCGACATCGCAAGCGCCAACTCGGTCGCCATGGTATTCCTCAACACCAACGCAGCGGCTGCCGGCGGTGCCATTGCCGCCCTGATAACCGGCCGCTTGCTATTCGGTAAAGCCGATCTGACCATGCTCCTTAACGGTGCCATTGCCGGCTTGGTGGTTATCACCGCCGAACCTTCTACGCCCAGCGCTCTGATTTCAACGGTTTGGGGTGGATTAGGTGGCGTAGTGGTCGTGTTCAGCGTGATTTTTCTGGACAAACTGCGCATCGACGATCCAGTGGGTGCCATCTCGGCCCACGGTGTGTGCGGTTTCCTCGGGCTGATGCTGGTGCCGGTCACCAACGCAGGCGTTACCTTCAGCGGGCAGTTGATTGGTGCCGCGACCATATTCGCCTGGGTGTTCCTTGCCAGCCTGGTTGTGTGGGGCATCATCAAGGCGGTGATGGGCTTGCGAGTCAGCGAAGAGGAAGAATACGAGGGCGTGGACATTTCTGAGTGCGGCATGGAGGCGTATCCCGAGTTTGTCACCGGCAAGTAGGGTAATCTGAAAATAAAGGCAAAAGGGGTGCCCGAAAAGGCACCCCTTTTGCGTTATATACTCGCAGCTTCTCAACGGCTATTTTAGCCGCAGATGGAAAGTGACAGTGTTTCCCGGTTCCGCTACTATCACTCTGCATTCTGGTCATCTAAGGATAGATGAAGGCTTCCATGAAGGACTCCACAGCGCTGAGCCCTATGGCTCACACAATCACTTCGTTTTACCATCACGCCAATCCGTTGAGCAAAGACGCCCACTGGTATCTGGTTGATCAGGCCAAGCATCCTGATGCGCTGCGCCGGTTGTTTGAACATGATCCAGCGCCCGTTTACGATCTGCCTTACATCTATTCAGGCTACCGAAAACAAGCGTTCGATGGCCCTTTGATCATCAAACCCGTCGACGATGACTGCAAAACATGGCTCAACGATTGGACCACCACTGGCAAGGCCCTGGCGTTGCATAGCCCACAATTGGCGCTGGGCTCTTGGTAATGCAAGGCTTTACCGACGGATTAAGCGATGATGAACTCGCGACGCTACGCAAGACCAGGCAAGGAGCCTATTGGTCAGACACACTGAACGCACTGGCAACATTAACGCATTCACAGGAAGGAACCTGAATGACACCCGCAAGCAACCTGCCCTTTTCACCCAGCGCCGCGCCTCTCGGGGCGCACGGCGCGCCTGTTTGTAAGTACGAAACCGCAAACGTGCTGTTACGCCGCTCCGATAACCTCAGGCGGCCCCAATCTTTCAGTAATGCCGGCACAATCCAGGATGAAAGCGGCAATACTGTCACGGCCGAACTGCGCGATGGCACAGAATATACGCCAGACAAGGCCGAGGCTCACTTCACCGAACTCGTCACGGGCAATGCCACATGGCACTGGCCTGGGGAACCAGAGGGAGAGCACATGATCGGGTTTGATACCGTGAGCGAACAACGCCGCTTCGCCCCCGGCAATGCCCTCGATGAAGGTATAGACCTCACCGTTATCGAGGGTGAACGCAAAGCAAGGGCGATACACTTACCGCCACCGGTGATCATTAATTTACGCGAGTCAGCCCCCGCAGCAGATGACTTGCTGACCAACGAGCAACTGGATTACTTCCAGGCAAACGGCAACAACGCGCTCATCTACGTACACGGCTACAACGTGCCCCATGGCGAATGGGGGAGATTCCTGAACCGCAAAGATAGCCACAAACGATACGGTGGCCATGGGCCAGTGCCCGTGAATGTCTGGCACCCCAACAAGGCCACAGTGTGGCAGGACGCGGAAGCACTATCGGGCTACAGTGCCACCCCACTAAAAGAAGATCAGTTGAATGGCTCAGGCGCTCACAATTGGGCGATTCATGTGGAGTACCAGCTAAACCGTGCCGCGGGCTTTGATGGCCAGGACTGGATGCCATACAGCCGCATTATCAACATTTCCTGGCCAGGCGACACGGGATCCACCGATTTCATGCAGGCGGAACTGAATGCAATGGCAGCAGGCCGGCGCCTGGTCCCGTTACTGGTGCAGTTGGCAGAGGCAGGCATTGCCATCAACCTGATCTCCCACTCCTTGGGTGCCCGGGTTGCGCTCACGGCCTTGAACATTGTGGGCTCCATCGGGAAAAGCAACCTCGTCGACCACCTCTTTCTCTGGCAACCCGCCGTTGCCGATAACGCGCTCACCAACGACAGTAGTCGTGACGTACATCCTTTGGGGCTGGGCGTATTCCCGTCCGCCCACAGCGCCGCCCGCAAGATTGTGGTGCTGCATTCCCGTGGCGACGGCGTTCTTGGTGCGGATAATAGTGAAGATAAGGCTTGGTGGCAGAACACCATACTGGGCCCGTCTCGGTTAGCAGTTGCAGGATGGAATATCGCAACCGCAGACGATCCCATGGACGATGCACTGGGTAATTTGCGGGGGGCCTATGATAAAAAATGGTGGACCTTCCCGAGCTTTCTGGATAGCGGTTTCGGGCCGGCCATCGAAAAACTCTACAAAGACTACCTACCGTTAACCTTCGACGCGCGAAAAACAACGCACCCCCAGCGATCTATGTATGTGCCCGAGGCCCTTAAAAAAACCGTCAAAGAAAATTGGGCCAGGTTGGAAAAGGACATTCTCGCCGAAGCGAATGCTCTCTGGCAGCCCTGTATCGACTGCTTGCGCAACGGGGAACGGCCGCCTGAGTACACCCTGTTGTCACCATTGAACCA
>NZ_DRGY01000104.1 GCF_011049865.1 Marinobacter antarcticus
AGAAAATTGGGCCAGGTTGGAAAAGGACATTCTCGCCGAAGCGAATGCTCTCTGGCAGCCCTGTATCGACTGCTTGCGCAACGGGGAACGGCCGCCTGAGTACACCCTGTTGTCACCATTGAACCACCGCGCCAGCGTAAGCCCGAAAGTAGCGAAGGATTATGTTTTGCGTTTGAAGAAGCTTGCGGTGAATAACTGGGTTCCGGAGCAACCGCCACGGCCTGCGTTGGGGTATGTGGGGTTTAAGGAAGTCGCTGGCGAGAGTGCAATCGAGTTCGATGTATTTCTCGATGAGTCACTGGCTAACGGGAAGCTCTTTCCTGTTGATCAATCAAAATGGCTTTTTAGTCATTCAGGGATGAGAGTTCCCACACAAGAGTTGTTTGAAGAAACCTATCAGCAAGAAATCATGCAGAACAATTTGATTAAAAATTCGAAGTTTGGACGTTACTAATGAGCAAATTCAATCTAAGGGCGCTTTTGCTACTCTTGCTAACGTTCACCGCGGGATACAGCTTGTGGCAAGCCTATCAGTCCGCCGGGCCGATTATGAGCGCCTCTGTTTCTTCAAACGGGAGATTTGCAATCACCGCCCACAAGGACCAAAAGCTTATTTTGTGGGATATGGAAGAGCATAGCCGTAGAATTATCAGCCGCAACGCCAATATTTACAGCGCCTACTTCATCAAGCGTCAGCCCATTTTTCTTTGGCAGGATCTCGACAACGCAGTCACCGCTCAATCGGTAAACGGTGAAATTAAAAAGTCTTTTGAGCTAGACAAGTCCACCTATGGTCATCTCATGACCCACGATCTCAGCACCTACTATTACTCCGACATTGGCTGGGGCCTATTTCAAAGAACAGAAGACGGATCTACAGACACCCTGAAAGCAACCGACCGCAAGGCCTTTTTCGGCTATTACAAGCTGTTTAATCTCTCAATTGACGAATCTGAGCAATGGATTGTTTCCGCAGGAAGTGGAGAGCCCAAGGGTTTTGATCCGCCTTATTATCGTTCGCTACAAGAAGTTCTGGATCAGGGGGCGGACTACCAACACCTTTACAGCGTTGCCCTATGGAATCTCGAAACCGGACAGCCAAGTGCCAAGCTGGATGGCAACTCTTCCAAAACCCACGCCACCATCAGCCCAGACGGGCAATGGGTGGTTAGCGCGGATGAGGCTGGAATCGGGTTATTCTGGAACACAGACCAGCCAGCTAACCGAAGCCGAGTAGCGAGATATCATAGCGGGATTTATCTTGAGGATACGCCTTTTGAAACGGGTGATCCGAGAAATTGGGACAAAAGTAAACTCATCGAAGATTCTGGAGGTCTCAACACTTTCACCATCGCCGTAGCCTTCATCCACAACAGCGAATACTACCTCCGCTTCGGCAACGACAGCCACATGACTGCCCTGTTCAAAACCGGCAGCCCTTGGCCCGTGAAGTATTTTGACCTGGGCGAGTCACCCAAGCTGGTCACCTACGGCAGCCAATACGACCGCAACACTGCAATAGCCACCTCACCGGAAGCGGGTATTCTGGCGATGGGGCATCAGTCTACCGGCGGCATCAGTGTGTATCAATTTGACCCGGACGAGCTGACACTGGAGCGTATCTGGGTGGTGGAGTAGATTCTTGAGGTAACCCTCTCGCCGCCGCATCTGGTCTTTCAGGCATCGATCAAAAACTGGGACATGGCGAGTGCTTACTCGCGGTCCTCGTCCCACATTTCCGGGTTAGCCCAGTATCGGGGGTTGTTCCAGTCCCGCCGTCGGTTGTAACTATCGATGTTGTAGGTATATAAGGTGCGCGCTGGGGTCCCCAGCAGGCGCGCCTGACGTTGGAAACCGAGGCCAAGAAAGTCATTCAGTCGCCAACCCGACTCGTTGGTCATAATCACGGCTATCTGATGCGTGCCAAAGTTGCGTAGCTGGCCGAGCATCAGGATGCCTTCTTCATGGGTCAACTGCTCAAGAGCGCCCTCAATCAGTGCCAGATCGTGAGTATGCGCCAACGCCAGACCGTTGTTGGGCGCTGACAGCAAAAGTTCGGTGTAGTGTTTGTCCGGATGCTGCTTATGCCAGGCGCGGCCCAGACGAACCGGCAGCGTACCGCACACCAGCAGCGTGTCGGGCTGACAATTTTCCAGGGTTTGCGCAAGCGCCTGTTGAGGCGTCAGCTCAGGTTCGTTCTGCTTAATCATTTTACCTCTCGAATGAGGGCGGCATCAGCGCGTTCCAGCCCAGACCCCCCTTGGCATTGTAACAGACGCGCGTGGTGGCGCAGGCTCTTAATTTAACCCTCTTGCGGCCGCACCTCGTCTTCCAGCGCGTCGATCATGAACTGGGGCATGGCGAGTGCGCCGTGGTGAATGCCTGCATTATAGTAGCGGGTTACGAACGGGCGATTGTTTGCATCGTCCTCACGGAAATACTTAACCAGATTGTCTTTGGAAGCCATGGTACAGCTCCACCAGCCGGTGGGGTAAACGGGCTGGGGGAACGGCAGCGTTTGCACATGCTCAAAGCCGGCCTTACGCATGTCGCTGTGAATATCTTTAATAATAGTATGAGTGTGCAATAGAGGCGATTCGCTCTGCTGCACAATAATGCCGCCTTCACCCAGCGCCAGCATGGCATCGCGGTAGAAATCCAGAGCAAACAAGCCCTCGGCTGGGCCGACCGGATCGGTGCTGTCGATAATCAGAATATCGATGCTGCCCGGATCCACTTCCCGCATCCACTTTATGCCGTCGCCAAAGAAGAAATTGGCCCGGGGATCGTCGTTGGATGTACACAACTCGGGGAAATACTCCTCGGACACGCGGGTAACGCGCTCGTCGATTTCAACCTGCCAGGCTTCTTCCACATCGGGGTGTTTCAGTACTTCTTTCAGTGTGCCGCAGTCTCCACCGCCAACAATCACGACTTTTCTCGGCTTTTTGTGAGTGAACAGAGCCGGATGGGTCATCATTTCGTGGTAGAGAAAATTGTCCCGGGTGGTGAGCATCACGCAGCCATCCAGCACCATCAGGTTGCCGAAGGTGTCGGTTTCATAGATTTCCAGCTTCTGAAATTGCGTCTGCTCTTCGTGCAGCTTCTGTTTCACCTGCAGGGAAAATGCGGTTCCCTGATCCTGGAATACCTCAGTAAACCAGTTGTCGTTCAGCGTTGTCATGGTGTTCTCCTGCGAAACCCGGGCGCTTGATCAAGAAGCGTATTGTAGAGGCAAGGCTTTCCGGTGCAAGGGCCAGCCTCTACAATACCAGCCATTCAGCCGGTCTCCCCGGCCCCGGTTTTTCCAGAAGGATAGCAGTCATGAGCAATACCAACGACTCCCCGGCTCATAAGGTCTATAACATTGCCCACTGGAGCGATGGTTATATAGGCGTTAATCCAGAGGGTGAGGTTGTTATACGGCCAAACCGTGGCAAGAGCGCCGCGGAAATCAATCTGCCGGAGCTCACTCGCTCGCTAGTGTGCTCCGGGCTTCAACTACCTGTGCTGGTGCGTTTTACCGACATTCTTCACGACCGGGTGAATAAGCTCTGCAACGCGTTCAACAAGGTTGCCGAAGAGCATAGCTATAAAGGGCAGTACACCGCTGTTTACCCCATCAAGGTGAACCAGCAACGCCGGGTAGTTGAAGAGCTGATCGCCGCGGAACCAGCCGCCAGCAACGGGCAGATCGGCCTGGAGGCCGGCAGTAAACCTGAACTCATGGCGGTGCTGGCGCTGGCCCGGCAGCCAGGCTCTGTGATTGTGTGCAACGGCTACAAAGACCGGGAGTACATCCGCCTCGCCCTGATCGGTCAAAAGCTTGGCCACCGGGTGTTTATTGTGGTGGAAAAGCAGTCGGAGCTGCCGCTAATTCTGGATGAGGCCAAAAAGCTTGAGGTGTCTCCGCTTCTGGGCGTGCGCGTGCGCCTGGCGACCATCGGCAAGGGTAACTGGCAGAACACGGGCGGTGAAAAATCCAAATTCGGGTTGTCCGCCAGCCAGGTTCTGGATGTGGTGAGCACACTGCGCAAGGCCAATGCGTTGGACACCCTTCAACTTCTGCACTTTCATCTGGGCTCCCAGATTGCCAATATTCGCGACATCCAGACCGGATTGCGGGAATGTGCGCGCTTTTACAGTGAGCTCCGGCAAATGGGCGCTCCGGTGAATACCGTTGATATTGGCGGTGGGCTGGGCGTTGATTATGAGGGCACCCGTTCGCGCAGCGCCTGTTCAATGAACTACAGCATGCACGAATACGCCTACAACGTGGTGCACGTGCTGCAAGCTGAGTGTGACCGCCACGACCTTCCCCATCCGGATCTGATCAGCGAATCCGGCCGGGCGTTAACCGCGCACCACTCGGTACTGGTTACCAATGTCATTGACCACGAAGAGCCGGAAGAGCGCCCTGCCAGGCAGCCACAGCAGGACGCACCAACACCGTTACAGGATCTCTGGCGCGACCTGGAAAGCCTGGAGGACCCCGAATCTCCGCGCTCACTGGTGGAAATTTATCACGATGTGCTGCACGCGATGGCAGATGTTCATAGCCAGTTCGCCCACGGTCTGCTCTCTTTGCAAGAGCGCGCAGATTCAGAAACACTCTATATTCGCTGCTGTCGGATGTTGCAGAACCAACTGGACATGAATAGCCGAGGTCACCGCGAAATCATTGACGAGCTGAACGAAAAGCTGGCCGCCAAACTCTTCGTGAACTTTTCTTTGTTCCAGTCACTGCCGGACGTATGGGGTATCGATCAGATCTTTCCGATCATGCCGGTTAACGGTTTAAACCGCCCCCTTACCCGACGTGCCGTTATACAGGATATCACCTGCGATTCAGACGGCCGCATCGACCGTTATGTGGATGGCCAGGGCACGGAAACCACCCTGCCATTGCCTGAAGACGAGCCCGGTGAACCTTTGTTGATGGGATTTTTCATGACCGGTGCCTATCAGGAAATTCTGGGAGATATGCACAATTTGTTTGGTGACACTCATTCGGTGGACGTGCGCCTGAACGACAATGGCAGCTTCAACATCAGCGCTCCCATTACCGGTGATACCGTGGCCAGCGTGCTCAGATATGTGAACTTTGAACCTCAGACGCTCCTGAAGGCGTATCGGGAAAAGTTTGCCGCAAGCGGTCTGACCCAGGATACCCAGTCCTCCTTGTTTGACGAGCTTGCGGCCGGGCTTGAAGGCTACACGTATCTGGAGGACTAAAGCGCGTTAATAAAGTCATCAAAGGGCAGACGGATCACAACATTACTTTAACCGGGGTCTGATCCACACAAAGAACGGGGGCGTACATATCACGACTGACAAACCCGGGACGAGTGCATAGAATGACAAACAGAACGAGTTTAAATCATGCGACTGTCAAGGAGCGTCCGGTGACCACACTGGAACAGAAACCAACACGCGGTGAGGGCCGAAAAGATCCCTGGAGCCAGTTGTTGGTGAAAGTTGGAAAGAGCCAGGATCGCCAAGCGTATCATGCATTGTTTGAGCACTTTGCCCCGCAGCTCAAGTATTACGCTATGGCAAATGGCATGGCCAGCCACGCAGAGGAGCTGGTGCAGGAAGTTTTTGTTTCCATTTGGAGGCGCGCCTGTCTTTACGATTGGCAGAAAGCTGCAGCTTCAACCTGGATTTTTACCATAGCGCGAAACCAGCGCATTGATATGCTTCGTAAAATGCGCCGCACCAGCGCAGAAATGCAGGTAGAGACAGAAGACCTGTGGCAGATCCCCGGCGAAGACGAGAACGAACCGGTAACGTCACTCCATCGCCTGATGTCAGAGCGGCGAGTCAGAGAATCTCTGCGCCATTTGCCAGAGGAACAGATTACCGTGATAGCCAAGGTGTATATGGAGCAGAAGTCCCATCAAATGGTGGCTAACGAGTTGAACATTCCTCTCGGTACGGTCAAGAGTCGGGTGCGCCTTGCGCTGAACAAGTTGAAAGTGATTTTGCAGGATCAGAACGTATGACACGGCATCACCCCGAAAGCCTGACCTTGATGGAGTTCAGTGCAGGCAACCTGAGCGAGCCTCATGCCCTGTGCATACGGCTGCACCTTGATGAGTGTTCCCTTTGCCGCAGCCGGGTCGACACGCTCGACAGCCTTGGCGCTGTGATGATGGAGCGCCAACCCAAGGTCAGCGTTTCGGAATCAATGTTTGAAAGCATTCTGGCAAAAATAGACAGCTCACCTTCGCCTCAGCACACAGCGAAAACGTCACCCAGAATCAGCGTTCTTCAAAAGCTTCTTGGGGACGACGTCAATAATCTGCCATGGAAACGTCAGTTAGGCGACGTTAGCGTGTTGGACATTACGGAAAAATTTCCAGATCAGAACGAGCAGGTTGTTCTGCAAAAACTGGTCTCTGGAGGCAAAGCTCCGGCTCATACCCACCGGGGCAATGAAACAACTATCGTATTGCAGGGTGCGTTCGCCGATCAGAAAGGCGTATTCAACCAATGGGATTTTGTAGTTCTGACCGACCAGGATGAGCACAAGCCTGTCGCAGTCGGGGGCGAAGACTGCATCACGCTTTCCGTATTGAGTGCGCCGGTCAAGTTGACCGGAATCTTCACGCGCATGCTGAATCCGTTTATTCGCTGATTTTTTCTCAATGTCCGCTTTTACTTTTTACCAAGGGAGCTCTGAGCCGTCCCAGCTCAAAAAGCGGCCGTTATCCTCAGACGTCATTCCCTCAACAACCGTCAGCAGGTTTCCAGCGGTTTCAGCGGCGCTGTGAACCTGAAGCTGCGCCAGGGACTGCCTGAAAGGATCGCTCAGTGCCGACTCGGTTGTCCCCGGGTGCAGCGATACGCAAGCAATGGGTTTGCAGCGGCGAGGGAGCTCCACTGAAAGCGTTCTTACCAGCATGTTCAGAGCCGCTTTTGAACTTCGATACGCATACCATCCTCCCAGACGATTATCCTCGATTGACCCCACTTTGGCCGAGATGGCGACGATCCGTTTTAAGCCACGGTGCCGAAACCAGGGCAGCAACGCCTGAACCAGCAAAGCAAAGCCAGTCGCGTTTACGGCAAAGGCCCGCGCCATACTCTTCGCTTGCAGTTCTTCCAGGCGTTTTTCCGGAAACATGGGGCCGTCGTGCAATAGTCCGGCGGCGTAAATGAACGTATCAATGCCGTTGTCAGCCGACATCGTTTTTTCGAGAGCCTGAGCGATCACGCCCGGCGACTGATCATCTTCCGCATCCCAGGCCAGCAAGGTCACGCGGCTGTGGCTGCGCAGTGGTTCAGGCAACGTCGATGGGTCGCGGCAAAGGCCCACCACTAACGATTCTTCATCTCGATCCAGCAGGGCTTCCACCATCGCACCACCGATCGCACCGGATACGCCGGCCACGAGAATTCGCGTCATGTCATCCTCCATCTGGTTCTCAACGTTATACGAACAACGGGCGCCGCAGACCGCTAAAACGTTCACAGAAGTGTATTTAAGCCAGAGAGAACCACGTATCGCGTGGCTTTTTTGCAGGCGTTTTCTGTCTGCTTCGCCACTGGGGTACAATTACGCCCTTTGACGCATTTTTTAATGCACTTTTTTACAGCCTCCGGCTTGCGGCCGGATCTGAACGGAGACCGCATGAACGCAGACGATTACGCTTTCCGCTTTGGGGGTATTGAGCGACTGTACGGGCGTCGTGTGCTGCACGCCTTTCGCGACGCCCACATTGCCGTTATTGGCCTGGGCGGGGTCGGCTCATGGGCGGCCGAAGCGCTGGCACGAAGCGGTATTGGCACAATTACACTGGTTGATATGGATGACATCTGCGTGTCCAACACCAACCGTCAACTGCATGCTCTTGAAGGCCAATACGGGCGCACCAAAACCGATGCCATGGCCGAGCGCCTCAAAGCGATCAACCCCCAGGCTCACATCCGCATCCATTTTGGCTTTCTTACCCTGAAAAATCTCACGGATCTGATCACGCCTGACATGACCGGTGTGATCGACGCCATAGACAGCGTAAAGCCGAAAGCGGCGCTGATTGCCCACTGTCAGCGTGGAAAAATCCCGATCATTTGCGCAGGGGGCGCGGGAGGCCAAACAGACCCGACCAAAATTCTGGTAGCGGATCTTAGCAAGACCACACAAGACCCTTTGCTGGCCAAGGTTCGAAACCTTTTGCGGCGCGAGTACGGCTTCTCCCGCAACCCCAAGCGGCGCTTCGGCATGGAGGCCGTATACTCGACAGAACAGCTCACGTATCCTGCCGAAGACGGTGAGGTCTGCCGGCAAAAGCCGGCAACAGCGGGACCCTCTCGGCTCGACTGTGCTTCGGGCTTCGGTGCCTCGTGCCCGGTTACCGCCAGCTTTGGCCTGTTTGCCGCCTCCAGACTGTTAAATCGCATTGCACGACGCACCAACCTCTAACCTTACGGATTCCAGACCCTTATGCCCGCCAGCACTGTCCTGATTCTCGCAAGCATTGGTGTTCTCTCACTGTCTTGCCAGTGGCTCGCATGGCGTGTGCGCATGCCAGCCATTCTTTTTCTGCTCGCCGGCGGCCTTCTCGCGGGCCCGGTTCTGGGGTACCTGGCACCGAACGACGTATTTGGCGATTTGCTGTTTCCATTGGTCTCTCTTGCCGTCGCCATCATTCTGTTTGAGGGCAGCCTGACTCTGCGTTTCGAAGAAATTCGCGGGCACAGCAAAATGGCGCGCAACCTCATCCCCATAGGGTCCATCATTACCGGCATTATCGGCACCCTGGCAGCACGCTGGGTTCTGGATATTTCCTGGGCCGTCGCCCTGCTATTCGGCGCCATTTCCATTGTTACCGGCCCGACCGTTATCGCGCCTCTGCTACGCTCAGTTCGCCCAACCGCCAAACTGGCGAACATTCTTCGCTGGGAAGGCATCATCATTGATCCTGTGGGGGCATTGCTGGCGGTTTTGGTGTTCGAGGGTATCGTTTCCTGGGGCCAGGGCAACGTGTTCGGTCACTCCCTTTATATTTTCGGCAAAACACTCCTGATTGGCTTCGTAACCGGTGCGCTTGCCGGCTATCTGAATGGCCTGGTGCTGCGCAAACACCTGATGCCGCAATACCTGCACAATGCCGGCACACTTACCTTCATGCTTGGCGTGTACGCTTTCTCCAATGAGCTGGCCTACGAATCCGGCTTGCTCACGGTCACGGTCATGGGGATCTGGATGGCCAATATGAAACAGGTCTCGGTAGACAGCATTCTCGAGTTCAAAGAATCCTTGAGCGTGCTTTTGATATCGGCATTGTTCATCATCCTGGCGGCGAGGGTTGAGTTTGCAGCCATTGCGGATTTGGGATGGGGTCTGGCGGTGGTTCTGGCGTTGCTTATGCTGGTTGCCCGCCCGCTCAGTGTGTTTTTATCGGCCATAGGGACAGATCTCAACTGGCGGGAAAAACTGTTTTTGAGCTGGGTGGCTCCCAGGGGTATTGTTGCGGCAGCGGTTTCTGCCCTGTTCGCATTCCAGCTCCAGAAACTCGGCTATGAAAGTGCCGCCGCTTTGGTGCCTATGGTGTTTGTTCTGATCATCACAACGGTCACCCTGCAAAGCCTGACGGCGCGGCCAATCGCCCGGCTGTTGAACGTAACTGAACCGGCGGAGTTTGGCTTCCTGATTCTCGGCGCCAACCCGGTTGCCCGCATGATCGGCCAGGCCCTGAAAAAACACGAGGTTCCGGTTACTCTGGCGGACACCAACTGGGAAAACGTGCGTCAGGCGCGCATGGACAACCTGAAGGTGTATTTCGGGAACCCGATCTCCGAGCATGCCTCAAGCAATCTTGACCTCACCGGTATCGGCAATCTATTGGTGGTCTCTCCTTACAAGCACATGAACTCGCTGGCGACTTATCACTTCCTCGACTGGTTCGGCGACACCAACGTGTTCAGCCTTGCAGAAGGCGATCAGGACCAGAAGGCCCGACACCAGACCGCCGAGAAAATCCAGATGACACGAGGCCTGTTCGACGGCGTGAGTTACGCTAAACTTGCCAGCCTTGCCAGCCAGGGTTACTCCGTAAAGACTACAGAGCTCAGTGAAGAGTTCGGCTACAAAGACTTCCTCAAAAAATACGGCGGGCAGGCGTTGGTGCTATTCATCTTCGACAGCAAAGACCGCATTAAACCGGTGCGCAGCATGGACGACCTGAAGCCTGGCGACGACTGGATATTGATCAGCCTGGTGCCACCCCAAAATCACAAAGAAAAAAGAGATCGGGAAAATGGTGAGGGCAAAGAGCCTTCAGCTCAGAGCCAAAAGCCCTCGGCGCTGGATAAAAACCCAGCCTAACGGCAATCCAGAACAAGTTTGCCACGCACGTGCCCACCTTCAAGAAGATCGTGGGCCTGAGCCACCTGATCCAGCGTAAAGGCTTTCTCGACGTGCACTTTCACATCACCGTGCTCAATAAGCTCGGCAATTTCATCCAGATGGAACACGTCCGGGCGAACGGTCATACCATGGGCCCTTAGTCCCAGGTCTTCGGCCGCACTGACAATCTCGTCTGCGGTGATTGTCGGAATGGTAACCAGCATGCCATTCTCACCCAGGGTACGCAGAGACCGCTTACCTGTGTCGCCGCCGACCAGATCCAGCACTACATCCAGCCCATAACATTCATCAACAATGTCGGTGGTGTGATAATCGATAACCTCATGAACACCAAGCTTTGAAAGAAAATCCCGGTTGCCCGCTGACGCCGTTGCAATAACGTGGGCACCCCGTGTCAGCGCGAACTGCACGGCAAAATGCCCCACACCGCCAGCGCCTGCGTGCACAAGAATTTTTTGCCCGGGTTCTAGCTTGGCCACTTCAAACAGCGCCTGCCACGCGGTGAGCGCGGCAAGGGGCAGCGCCCCGGCTGTTACCAGATCAAGCTCTTCCGGCACGATAGCCAACTCATCTGCGGTCGCCAGTGCGTATGCGGAATAACCGCCACCATTCAGTGGAAAGCCAATCATTCCCATAACCCGGTCGCCGGGTGCGAGCGTGGTTACGCCCTCACCGATCGCAACCACCTCACCGGCAACATCGTAGCCTGGGGTCCAGGGCAACGAGCTTTCAATTTGCTGTGCCACAAACCCGAAGCCTTTGCGGGTTTTCCAATCAATGGGATTAAGCCCGGCGCCGTGAACGCGAATCAGCACCTGCTTTTCTGCCGGCGTGGGTATATCCGAGGTGACAACCTGCAAAACATCACGTTCACCAAACTGGCGGTACACCACCTGGCGCATGGAAGAATCAGAATGCTTGTTAACGGGCGTTTCCATGGGTATCTCCGGGCGATAGGGTTAGCAGGGACAGGCTCTACGGCTCTGCCACAAGACTAACAGAAGTTGGTGAGAATAGTGACTCAGGCTCTTTATAGCGCTTTCCCACCGACCACACAGGCAGCTTTCATTATGTCTGCAAACTCTTTGGGTGCACGTGAAGGTCTCTGGGTTTTCAGATCCACACAGGCGTGGGTTGACCCAGCCCGGACCAGGGTTTTGCCATCGGCCGGGCGTATCAACTGAAACCGCCGCTCAGAGCGGAAACGACCGTCGAAGCCGCTCAGCCAAGTGCCCATTAACAAACGGTCTCCGGCATTGGCTGCGGCCAGATAGTCAATTTCAGTGCGGGTTATAGCCATGGCTTTGCCGGTCGCCTCATGCAGTTCCCACGTCATGCCCAGGCTCTCGACATGGGCCCAGCTTATATCCTCCAGCCAGCGCACATAGACCACGTTATTGGCGTGCCCCAGCCGGTCAGTGTCGCCTTCAATCACCTGAATTTCGAGGATGAAAGGATCCGGCAAATCCCACTGTAGTTGCTGTAGCGGCTGTTCTGTCATTACTACTCTCCAAGGCCCGGAATGTTCTGCAACGGTAGCCGCCCAATACGGTCATTGTGAAGTGAACCAAAATACAGGTAGCCATCCCGTGGGTTGACCGATGTAATTTCCTGCAGATGCTCGCCCTGCGTATCGTGGAGGCTGGTGATTACTTTGCCATCGGGATCAAATGCGACCGCCAGACCGTATTTTTGAGGCGCAGGTTGCAGACTCTTGGGCAACTTGGCCACCAGCTCCTTAAGCCAGGGCTTCGGATGCAGCGTGTCGATGCTGGCGTTGCGCAGAGTGGGGAAAGCCACCCAGAACCGGCCTTTTTCATCCACTGCAAGGTTGTCGGGGAAGCCGGGCAGGTTATCCGCAAACACCTCCGTCTGGCCGGCTTTCGGCCCTTTTATCCAATAGCGCAGAATGCGGTATTTCCAGGTTTCGTTTACCAGCACATAATCGTCGTCTGGCGCCACGGCAACGCCGTTGGCAAAGTACATATTGCCTATTAACACCTCAACCTCACCGGTTTGCGGAGAGTAACGCAAAAGCCGGCCGTGGGGTCTCATTTCCAACAGGTCGAGCTGGTAATCCGGTTGATGAAAACGGGAACTGGCATCGGTGAAATAGATCCTGCCGTCCGCGGCGATATCGACGTCATCCGTAAACCGGAACGGTATTCCCTGAGCTTCGCGGGCAAGCACGGTGATGTTTCCATCCTGCGCAATTGAAAGCAGGCCTTTCCAGGCATCGGCGACAATCAGGTTTCCCTCTTGATCAAACACCAACCCAAGGGGTCGGCCTCCGGTGGAAAGCCAGTTGTCAACGCGACCGTCCGGAAATACCCGCACAATATAACCGTCCTGGGTTCCCGCAAAGATCACACCTTCGGAGTTAACGGTTGTATCCTCAGGCCCGTAAACCTGGCCCTGGGCCAACAGCTCTGCCTTGCGCAAGTACTCATTCGGAGCCAACAAACCCTTCATTGGCACAGGCGCCGGCGGCTGCCACGCCAGGGCGTCGACAGGCGACGGAACCAGAACAAAACCGCCCATCAAAAGCAACAGCAGCAACCCTGCCCCCATCAACCACTTCATACGCTTGACCTGCCCGTTATCCGTTTATTGTTATGAGAGCTCAGTCGGCACCGTGTTCTTCCAGAAACTGTCGGCACAAACCCACAAAGATGTCTGTTTTCTCAGCGTGCAACCAATGCCCGGTTCCCTCGATTATGCTCAGTTGAGCGTGGGGAAACAGGCGATAGATCTCATCCTTATGCTTGTCCTGAATATAGGCAGAATCGGCACCTTTGAGAAACAGAACCGGCCCATCGTATGGGGCGTCGGCTGTTGGCGCTCCAGCCAGGTTGGAATAACACGATTCGATAGCCTTCAGGTTCAGGCGCCAGCGGTAGACCGGGCCACCTGCTGATTGTTCCTGTTTGGGAATTCGCTCAAGATTCATCAACAAAAACTGCCTTGTAGACGCCATCTCGACAAACTCCGCCAGCTGCTTTCCTGCATCACCACGCGAGCGCACATTGGTGAGGTCAAGCTGCGTCAAGCCTTCAAGAATAGCATCATGGCCGGCCTTGTAAGCGACAGGCGAAATATCGGCCACGATCAGTTTTTCGATACGTTCTGGCGCCTGCAGAGCAACTTGCATGGCCACTTTCCCGCCCATTGAGTGCCCGAGAATACAGGCCGTGTCTATGCCCTGTTGATCCATGTACGCGACCACATCGGCGGCCATGGACGGATAATCCATGGAATCTGTATGGGGCGAGCTGCCGTGATTGCGCTGATCCAATGCGTGGATCTGCCAGTCACCCTGAAGTTTCCGGGCAATACCGCCCAGATTCTCCAACGACCCAAACAGGCCGTGCAACATGATCAGAGGGGCACCCTCTCCGGTAATTCTATGGTTCAGTGTAACGCTCATGGGCAGGTTGCCTCCGTCGGGAATCGCGCTGTTTGAATGCGGATACATTAACATTGCCAGCGCCTCGAGCAAGTGGCGAGGGTGGCACGAGTGAAGAGGGGATTTTTTCGGAACAAAAAAAACCGGGCAAAGCCCGGCATAAAGGTCATAAATGGTAAATCTGAATACTTAACAGCAATAAATGTCGCGCAGATATTCAACAAGTGCCACAACATTTTCGCGCTCACGTTCTGTGCGGGGTACAAAAATCTCATGTTCCATAAAACGTCTCCTGACTGGCGTTCCGATTATTTTCTTCTGATCATTAAATGCTATCGTTGAAGACGGCAAAACCCGTTGACAGACTGTCCCACTGGCTTGACATTTTGTATCAACACCCATGACAACTCGTTAATGAGACGGCTAATGTGACCTCTATGCCTACGGACACCACAACGACACTCTTCGTTGCCGCCTCAAGCACACTGGCACTGGTGCATTACCTGAGTCGACAAGGTGTTCTGGACAGCCGTCGCGTAGAACAGCTTATCGGCCTGACTATGCCAGCGCTTGAGGACCCGGACAGGCGCGTACCCGCGCAAGCGCACTACAAACTTTGGGAGCACGCCGAACAGGTGACCGGCGACCCGGCGGTAGGACTGCACGCAGGCCAGGTTATTGACCCAGAGCGCATGGGGCTGGTTGGACACGTCTTCTTTAATTGCGATACCTTGGGTGAGGCGGTAACGCAATATGTCCGCCTACACAGGCTGATTAACGAGTCGGTAACCCTGAGCTTCGAGCAGACGGGTGAGCAGGCCGTTCTCACCTGGCAGGCGGATTCACCAGAACATTACTGCCGTCAGGATATGGATCGTACGTTGGCGGCGGCGCTTTGCCGTACCCGGCATTTTATCTTTTCCGGAATACAGGCCGAATGGGCGGAAATTGCTCACCCACGCCCGGAGTACGCAGACCAATATGAAAAACTGTTCAAAGGACCGGTAACCTTCGGGGCAGCTACAACCCGTCTGGCATTCAACAGCCAGCACATGAGCCATCCCATTCCTCACCGTAACCCCTACGTATACTCGGCGGTACTTCGGCAGGTTAATGGGCTATTGGCGCGACTGCAGACCCGACGCTCATTCGGCCGGAAAATACACCGGTTGATTTCACAACAGATGTCGACCGACAAAATCGATGCAGACACCCTCGCGCGCCAGTGCCACATGAGCCGCCAGACCCTGTACCGGAGGCTGAAAAAAGAAGGCTTGGGTTTTCATGAACTTGTGGAGCAGGTACGCAAAGACAAAGCCCTACGCTACGTTGCATCCGACCGCTATGCTCTGGGGGAAATCGCGTTTCTTCTCGGGTTCTCTGAGCTGAGTGCGTTCAGCCGGGCTTTCAAACGCTGGACCGGCACGGCACCGGTGCAATACCGAGCTCAGCACCTTAACCGGGAAACACATTAATGATGCCTGACACCTCTTTGCTGGCGATTGCCGTTGGCCTGCTCTATTTAGGCTCCATTGCCTGCATTTATCGCATTCTTCTGACCTACCGCACGGCTCAGGGGGCGATAGGCTGGATTATTGGCCTGCTCGGCCTGCCCTATATTGCTGTGCCGTTGTTCCTTGTATTTGGCCGCTCCCGCTTCGGTGGGTACGTTAAGGCAAGACGCATGGGCGATCAGTCTCTCACCGATCTTCTCAATCGCTTTGAACAGCAGACCACCTCTCTTTCCAAACCGGACCAGGAACAGTTTGACAAACAACTGCAGGTTCTTTGCAAACTCGGGCGACAACCCTTTACCGAAGGTAACCTGTGCACACTGCTGCGCGACGGCGAGGCGACGTTTAAAGCCTTGATCGAAGCAATGGAGAGCGCAACGTCCTATATTCTTCTTGAGTTCTATATTGTTCGCTCAGATAAAATTGGCCAGCACATAAAGACCGTTCTGGAGCGCAAACTGGCTGAGGGCGTGCAGGTCTGGTTCCTTTACGACGAGATCGGCAGCGTGGGTCTGCCTCGCACCTATCTGAAACAACTCACCGTCGCCGGTGCCCATGTTGCCTCATTCGGTGATGGCAATATCCGGCGTCGCCGATTTCAGATGAATTTTCGCAACCACAGAAAACTGCTGATCTGCGACGGAAAAATCGGTTTTGTAGGCGGCATCAATCTGGGCGATGAATACTTGGGCGCGGTGATGAATCAGGCGTCTTGGCGGGATACTCACTGCCGCATTGAAGGCCCCGCCGTTATCGGGCTTCAACTTGCCTGGGTAGAGGACTGGAACTGGGCCAGCGGTGAATTCCCTGAACTGGACTGGAATCCGGTAGATAGTACGCCGGGCGACGAACATGTTCTGATACTTCCCACCGGGCCGGCCGACACCTGGGAAACCTGTACTCTGTTTTTTCTGAACTGCATCAACAATGCCCAGTCCCGCATCTGGATTGCCTCACCGTATTTTGTTCCGGATGTCCAGATTGTGAACGCGCTGCAGCTAGCCGCTCTTCGCGGAGTAGACGTTCGCATCATGATCCCCGAAAAATCAGACAGCCAGCTTGTGCGCCTCGCCGCCTACTCCTATCTGGTTCAGGCGAACCAGGCCGGTATCGGCATTTATCGGTATCAACCAGGATTCATGCATCAGAAGGTTGTTCTGGTAGACCAACACTACGCAGCCGTGGGTACCGCGAACCTCGATAACCGTTCCATGCGCCTCAATTTCGAAATCATTGCGATTAACACCTCCGAATCGTTTGTTTCGGATGTGAATTCCATGCTCACAGAGGATCTCGCCCACTGCCGCAAGATGACCGAACACGACTATGAGGGTCGCTCTATTTTCTTCCGGTTGACCTGTCGGGCTGTTCGCTTACTGGGACCTCTGCTTTAGTCCAATCGCGGGCGCTGA
>NZ_DRGY01000105.1 GCF_011049865.1 Marinobacter antarcticus
CCGTACCAGCCCGCCGTCGTTCCGCTCTTACTATCCGCTACCATCGGCTCGAAGCGTTCGAGGTTTGGAAGGCAGCGGCCAATGTTGCCTGATCTGCGACCGGCTTGCCAACTTGCCAACTCGGCGAGTTAACGTGACAACACCGCCCGCAACTTGACGATGCCCGTGCAACGTGTTGCGCGCGTTGCGAATACTTTCACCAATACGTTCATCTTACGCCACCCCATCCACGACCAGTCGCCACCATAAGTGCTGACCACGATTGGGCCAAATCTCTTACTGCCGCTGCGAGGGATATGCGGGCTGCATCTGCAAATCGTTCGGCGTCCAATAGGTCTGGTAAGTTCAGTTCCCCTAGTTCAAAAACTTTGCGGCTCAATTGAAGAGTACGATCCCTTGATCGTTGAGCAGCGCGTAAGGCGGCCACCTCTCTTTGCTTTCGTGTAAATTCACTTTGAGCTTTTTGCACATCTTCCACCGCGCCCAACACCTGTCCACGCCATTCCAGTTCGGCGGTCGTGGCAGAAATAATAGCCGCATCTCGCCTAGCGCGTAGCGGAGCTTGGTTGAGGATAGGGAATGAAAGTGCTGGACCAAAGGACCATTCTGAGGGGTTTGCCGCTGTCACCGAGCCAGACAAAGTGACTGAGGGGTACAACTGTGCTTCTGCAACACCTACTCCGGCAACTGCGGCAGCTAGACGGCGTTCAGCGGCCAATACATCTGGGCGATTGCGGAGCAGATTGGCAGGGACGCCTGTTGACCCTTTGCTGCGGGGATAAGGTTGTGGTGCGCCTGCAATCATCTGTTTTAGTAGCGGCTGAGCTGGTTCGGCCAACAATGTCGCAATTGCAAAAACCCGGGCTTCAAATGCGGATTCAAGCGGAGGTAAGGCAGCAATTGCTGTGTCCACCTGACCTGTTGCTCGTGCAAGATCTAATTCTGACAATGCACCTTGCTCAACTTGAGCTCTGATCAAAGACTGGGTCCGACGGCGGCTCGCGATATTCTGTCGTGTTAAGGCCAATGCCTCCTGAAAATACCGCGCGTCAATATAGTTGGAAACGACACCAGACACCAGAGCAAGCCGGACAGTGCCTGCATCAAACTTGGCTGCTTCCACACCCGCTGCTGCGCGCTGCGCGTCACGGCGAACACCACCAAAAATATCGAGGATGTAATTCGCCCCGAATGTCGCACTTTCTGAGGGATCACCTGATATTGGGTTACCATTGTTTCTTTGCGCCTGGGCATCCAGTCCACCCGAAAACCGGCCAGCGGTACCTGTCTGCCTCAGGACTGTATTTGCGGCTTTGATACGTTGTAAAGCTGTTGCAATTTCGATGTTTTGTGTAAGACCGCGGTCTACCAGCCGGTCCATTTGCCGGTCATTTAGCCGTTTCCACCATTCATCGCGCGCGACCTCTCCGTGAGCCGCGCCACCGCCAATGAACGACGTTTCTAATGGTGTCTTAGGTGGTGTATAGTCAGGGCCAACAGCGGTACATGAAACCAATGCCGTGGATGCTAGGATAATAAGCAGATAGGGACGGATCATTTATAATTCCTGTATATTAGATCATCTTTTGGATTTGCTGGGGATAGGGTGGAGATGTTTCACCCAGCACGCTCTTATGAGCAGCTAGGTATTTGAAAAATATTACATTTTCTGAAGGGCCTTAGAGACACGGAGTTCCCGAAAATACCAAGGTTGCGCCGTGTTTAGGCCCTCTAAACTTTTTTATCATACACAGTTGAAAATATGCGCCCGTTTTCATGTCGCGCCATTTGGATGGAGCACAACGCGCGTGTTTAACGGCACTTGGTTGAAAAGTTGAACAATCTGATCGTTAACAAGCCTGGCACACCCGTTGGATACGGCGCGCCCGATAGTAGTTGGATCATTTGTGCCATGAACGCGCAAAAAGGTGTCACCGCGACCCGGTTGAAAGAGATACAGGGCCCGCGCTCCCAGAGGGTTGCTCAAACCGCCAGGCATTCCATTGCGAAGCGGGCCATATTTCTGAGGCTCACGACGCAACATGCCAGGAGTCGGGGTCCAACTTGGCCATTCTTTTTTCGCACCTATGTAGAATTCTCCTGCCTCATAAAGACCTGGACGACCGATCCCGACA
Source organism: Marinobacter antarcticus (assembly GCF_011049865.1). Lineage (GTDB taxonomy): Bacteria > Pseudomonadota > Gammaproteobacteria > Pseudomonadales > Oleiphilaceae > Marinobacter > Marinobacter antarcticus_A. The sequence continues at coordinate 2,136 of NZ_DRGY01000105.1, forward strand.
GTATATCGAATTGCAGTATTATTGGGCTGAGTCCAGAAAAGTGCAAACTGGCTTGGAACTACATGTATTTCGTAGGAAGCAGCGCCCGCTGGTATGGTCACTACTTGAGGCAAAAATTCTGGTGGCAAATCGTACTTAGGAAGCACTATGTGAGCTGACACTGGTTGGCAGGCCAAAGTGCCAACAGCCCCAGCAGAAAGAAGGAATTTTCTTCGTTTCATAGGTCAGTGGTTTTCAAAGGCTGAAGATGAGTGGAGCTGGGTACACGAGGGCGTACCTTCATAAGATAGGTAAAGCACATGAATCAAAACAACTTAACTTGTGTTCCGACTTCGGTCAAAGCGAACAATTCTTTGATATGCTCGTTGTAGAGACCTATGCACCCATTCGAAGACTGCCTTCCGATCTTGCGAGTGTCGCCAGTGCCATGAACACGGTAATATTGCCATGACAGATACAGCGCATGGGTACCCAATGGGTTATCGGGACCGGGCGGAAAATAGTCTGGCCATTCGGGGTTGCGTATTTTCATTGAAGGGGTGGGACGCCAGCTTGGCCCCTCAACTTTACGAATCACGCGTGTGTTCCCACGTTTAGTGAGTTCTTCTGATAACGGAACACTGGAAGGGTAAAGTTTGTAGACGCTTTCATCTTCTGACCAATATTGTACTGCACGGGAGTCGATATCGCAAAGGATTGCTCCGTGCTCTAAGTTGTCAAAATGCTCCCTCCAATTGGAGGTACTGAAGGATGAAATGTTTCGGCGGACTGAAGGTGACGCAAGTGGCTCGGTCGTTTGCGCGATTGCCGTACCGGTTCCGAGAAATAGTCCACTTGCTGTCGCCCCAAGAAGCGCACTGCGACGCGAAATAGATGTGTCTTTGGTCAGTTTCATTATGAAGCCTCTGATCTTGCCTGTTTTGTCCGTTATAAGACCTCCACCTGCTAGAGCTACAATCTCATTGAAATCACAATAACGTGATGATTAATGCCCCTTGGCCGCCTTTCGAAGCCTTCAGCACTTTGCCACTTGGCTAGTAGGGTAATTCTCCTGTATTGTCCTGCGTCATACCTGAGAACAGCCGCTCGCGCGATCATCAGCAACCACAATCCAGTGCGGTAAATAATTTCATCAGCTCGCAGGGCGATCTGAAACGCAGCGGTGCCCGTTACCCTCGAAAGAGGATAAGCCGCGCAGTCCTGCAGACATGCTTGATAGCGCGACCGAGGCGGGGCGGGTTTCCGACAACAGCCGGCGCCGTGCGGTTTTTCCGAGATGAGGGGGCGGTCCAAAGCGGGCAATCTTGGCTCACCTGCAGCACTACCGCTGTAGCTTCCCGAGCTGCAGACGCTGCGCAAGCATCACAATTTTTACCGACTGGTGCTTTGGTATGACGGGCTGAATGGTCTTGCCGAGAATGTTGTTTTCATACGTCGCCTGACAGGGAATTTGCTGCCAGAGCCATGTTTCTTAAAGTACTCGAATTAGCAGTAAAATACTTCAACAGGCCACCCTTTGAGCTGGGGATCGCCGCTGTTGCGTCTGGCAAAGGGTCCGTCCGCCGCATAGAAATTTTGTTTGGCGGTAGTTATGGCGCAATAGCCGAGGCCCCAGCATTATGGGCGGGCTTGCTCGCGAAAGACCTGCCGTCTGACCTAAGTGTTCTTTTTGCCTTCAAACTGCTGCTGCGAACCGACGCGATCACATGTCTTCGGTCGCGTAGCTTTGATGTCGCTGTCATTTGAATGGGATTGCCGCCGGTATGCTAAAACCGGTAACGTAATCGAGGCTAGTAAAAAATCTTCACTATCGGCTAGAACGGGAGACCGACGTTGGCTTTCAAAAGTTGGGCCACAATAAATTGCAGCCGCTAGAACCGATACTTTTCATAAGTCCGAATACTGTGAAGGAAAACCATGTCCGAGGACCACATGCACGATAAAAAGGCGCAAGACGACAGTCCGCCTCCTGAAAACTACGCCGCAGACGACGGGCACAACCACGCACATGACGGGTTTCTGAACCAGGTTTTGGGTGGGCGCGCCGAGGTTATCTTTGCCTCCCTTTGTGGCGTTACCCTGCTATTAGGATGGTTAGGTCCAAAATTGGGTTTTTTGCCCGAACAGATCGGGTTTGGCATTCTGTTGGCGGCTTACTTCTTCGGTGGGTATTTCACCCTGCGCGAGGCCGTTGAAAAAATTGCCAAAGGCCAGTTCCAGATTGATTTTCTGATGCTGGTGGCTGCCACAGGTGCGGCCATTCTGGGAGCGTGGGCCGAAGGGGCATTCCTGCTGTTTCTTTTCAGCATCGGCCACGCCCTTGAAAATTACGCCATGGGCAGGGCCAGAAATGCCGTCGCGGCGTTGGCTGGCCTGACACCGGACGAGGCTTTGGTTCGCAGGGGAGACAAAACCGAAACCGTATTCATCGAAAACTTGCTGGTGGGTGACATTGTCGTTGTCCGTTCCAACGAACGGCTTCCGGCGGATGGCTTCGTTGTCAAAGGATCAAGCGCCGTGAACCAGGCTCCGATCACGGGCGAGAGTGCGCCGGTAGACAAGGTGCCTGTCGATGATCCCGAATATGCCGCAAGCAATCTGGACAAGCTCACTGCGCAAACCCGCGTCTTTGCCGGATCGATAAACGGCGGCGGCAGCCTAGATGTTCAGGTCACGAAACTGTCGGGAGAATCAACCCTGGCGCGGGTGGTGACAATGGTTGCCGAAGCACAGACCCGCCAGTCGCCGACACAGAACTTTACCAGAAAATTCGAAAAGATATTTGTGCCCTGCGTCATTGTGTTGGCCGTCGTGACCAGCCTTTCGTTCCTGATTCTGGACGAAACCGCCGCCCAGAGCTTTTATCGTGCGATGGCCGTTCTGGTTGCGGCCAGTCCCTGTGCCTTGGCAATCGCGACGCCCAGTGCCGTTCTATCGGGGGTCGCCCGCGCCGCGCGTGGCGGCGTGTTGATCAAAGGTGGCGCGCCGCTGGAAGCCATGGGTCATCTGGACGCGATTGCCTTTGACAAGACTGGCACGCTGACCATCGGCGAACCGCATCTGGTCGAAATCACACCTTACGGCGATGCGTCAGAGACAGAGTTGTTGCA
>NZ_DRGY01000106.1 GCF_011049865.1 Marinobacter antarcticus
CGGGAAACGGGCAAAAAACACACAGATGACGGGAGAATAGTGTCTGAATTTTCGAATTTTTGCCGGATCAAACTGATGCTGGCGAACATCGGCGGTTATTCAGACCTTCCCTAGTATTCCGTCTGGTTAATTCGCTGATCCATATTTATTATAATAAGAGTCATCGATCAGTAATAAAAGGTTCCCATTGCGCCCAAATCCACAGCGCCGTTTAATCTGACTGTAAACGATCAATTGGAACTCGAAAGTTGGTGCCGAGCCAATACTCTGAGCCAACATCTGGCTCAACGTGCCAGGATTCTTTTGTTACTGAATGAAGGCGAAACACCACAAGGGATCTCAGATTCTCTTCAGGTTAGCACTCAAATAGTCTTCAAGTGGCGCAAGCGCTACAGTGAGCGAGCTCTTGAGGGACTTTATGATGCGCCGCGACCCGGTCAGCCGCGAAAACTGGATGGCAAAACTGTCAAAAAATTTTAGATGACACGGCCCATAAAGCTCCGAAAGAGGCCACTCATTGGAGTATCAGTCTCATGGCGGAGCATGCCGGGGTGATGCGCTGGCAAGTGCATCAGATTTGGAAAGCAGCAGATTTAAAGCCGCACCGACTCAGAACGTTCAAGATCAGCAACGATCCCCACTTCGCTGAAAAAGTGTGTGATGTTGTTGGGCTCTATATGAATCCCCCCGATAATGCACTGATTCTGTCTGTTGACGAAAAGACTCAGATTCAGGCTTTTGATCGGACCCAGCCGAAATTGCAGCTTCGCCCCGGACAAGTTGAGCGACATACACATGATTGCAATCGTCATGGCACAACCAGCCTGTATGCTGCATTCAATACCCTGACGGGTCGAGTAATCGGTCGAGTCACCCAGCGCAACATAGTTGTGCCAGATACTTTTTAGCTTTGCGAGTTAATTTAGCCGCAGGATTCATCCTGCGGCGTTTTTTGATCCTGATCCAATGCTCTGTGGTATGCTCTTCCTGCCTTTTAACCTATCATTATCCGTCGGGGCTCATCAATATCCGTCGGGCTTCCATGCCTCTTTCGGACAAGCCATAGAGCCTCATTTCTTTGTGAAGGTGCTGTACTTCCTTATTTTTGAGGTCCTCTGCCTGCGTCGTTTCTTTATCCATACCTTTATGCATCGAGTTCATGTTTTTATTCATTGAACTCGTATCGCCATCGCCGCCCATCGACGGGCCACTATTACTTTCATTCGTGTTGTCGGCAAAAACAGCTGAAGATAAAGTGATTGCAGCTAGGAATATAATTGGCTTTTTCATAATACACCTACAGGTTGGTTTGTTGATGCACTTATTTAAACACTCATTCCTGAACTGATCCTGAAATAAATAAAAAAACGCAATATTTTTTTTGACATATATCAGTGATTAAAAATAAATTACTCAGATTAAAATAACATAATAACCTGTTAAATTTCAGCCTGAGTTCAGATAACGATTTTAAGATTATTCGCTACGTACTAATACAGTGGAGAATGAAACTTGAATAATTCTCGTCGTATATATAAGCCAGTTCTAATAGGCGCCTTGCTTCCTGGATTCCAGTGTTAAGTGCCGCACCGCTCGTACCCACGCATCCTGAGTATCCGCCCCAGAAAATTTCTGCCGATGTGCGATAATCTAGTGCCTCGTCCAGTTAAGTAGTTGATTTATCATTAATAGCGCTGAGCTTTGCCCGCGCCACCGATGTCATAATGGATTCCGCGCTTTTATGCCATCGAAACGGCTTGGCCAGCTTTTCGTTGTGGACCTTGATAAATCGGCGAATGGCGGCTTTGGGTTCGTCTACACTGATGAAAATACCTCGGTCAAGCGCCCGTCGTTCAATCTGTCCGCTCGTCAATTGCAGTTTTGGCCGGGTACGATCCAGAGCCTGAATCTGCGTCTTTTCGTCAACAGACATAACCAGAGCATTTTTTGGAGACTGCCCGGCGCTCAATAACAAGAGAATACGTGCTCGCTGCACCAGGTTTTGGCTCAGCTTAGCCATTCGCAACCAGCTCCCTAACTCCAGTTGGTCGTTCACCGTCAGATTAAAAGGTGCAGGTTACCGAGCCACAATAACCTCTCCATAATTCGCGAGTACTGAGCAATTACAGCAGAATCAGACTAGCGAATTAACCGGAATGGACACCAGGCTCGGCGGCGCTGCTTATTTATGGCGTTATGGCAAAGAGCAACTATTATTAAAAGTCCTCCGCAGAGATGGGCTACCTATCAGCGAGGGCAATAAACGCGCTTCCAAATGAATGGCTTCATCTGGAAGTTCTGAATCGGGTGAATCACCCGGTTCCTGGGTGCAAGCTAGACTGGCATGGACAGCCCGCTGGAGCCTTTCACTGGAGGGCATCGCTGGAGAGAACTGCTGAAGAGTGCCGCTAGCATTGACCACTCACTTATTAAAAAAATACATCCAAAAGAGTGAGACTCAACATGAAAGGTATGAAAGCACTAGCGGCCGGCACAGCGATTGTTGTTGCCACATTCGCAGGCACTGTCTACGCGGGGGAAACATTCGATAACGTCAAGGCGCAAGGTTTTGTGCAGTGCGGGGTTAACACCGGGCTGCCAGGTTTTTCCAACATTGATGACAATGGCGACTGGAAAGGCCTGGACGTTGATGTTTGTCGCGCGGTAGCGGCAGCCATGTTCGGTGATGCCAGCAAAGTAAAATACACACCCTTGAACGCCAAGGAGCGCTTCACTGCCCTGCAATCGGGCGAGATTGATGTGCTCTCCCGGAATACCACCTGGACACTGTCTCGTGATGGTTCTCTGGGTATTAACTTCACGGGCGTTACCTATTATGACGGCCAGGGCTTTCTGGTGAAGAAATCCCTCGGTGTGAAGAGCGCTAAAGACCTGGGTGGCGCATCTGTTTGTGTTCAGTCCGGTACGACCACCGAGCTGAATCTGGCAGATTATTTCCGCAGCCAAAACCTGAAATTTACTCCCGTTACCTATGACAACGCAGACGCCACCGCAAAGGCGTTCGATGCGGGTCGTTGCGATGCGCTCACCTCTGACCAATCCCAACTCTATGCCCTACGCATTTTGCTGAAAGACCCGTCCGGTTCCGTTGTGTTACCGGACGTGATTTCCAAAGAGCCTCTTGGGCCATCGGTTCGCCAGGGTGACGATGACTGGTTCAACCTGGTCAAGTGGAGCCTGTTTGCGATGGTTAATGGCGAGGATTTGGGTATTACCTCCGAGAACATCGACGATATGAAGAAAAATGGCAGCGACAAGCCAGACGTTAAACGATTTCTGGGTGAAACCGGTGAGTTTGGCAAGATGCTGGGCGTGTCCGATGACTGGGCATACAACATCGTCAAACAAGTTGGTAATTACGGTGAATCCTTCGAGCGGAACGTGGGCTCAGGCTCAAACCTGAAGATTGAGCGAGGTCTCAATGCCCTGTGGAGCAACGGCGGCCTGCAGTACGCGCCACCGGTGCGCTAGGGTCTCAATCAAAGGAGGCGCGGTTCCAGATTGGGCTGCGCCTCCCGTTCGTTGAGAGCAGGCCCCGTGTATCGGGCCGTCATGACTTCCTGACAAAGAAGGTCTTATGTCTTCTGACACCTCTGCGCACTCTCAATCCCAGGGCATCGCCCCTTCAAAGCCGCCCTTCTGGCGAAACCCGAGGGTTCATGCGCTTTTTTACCAGGTAGTGTTGTTGATCGGCGTATTCGTCTTTTTTGGCTACATTTTTCACAACACCGTCGTTAACCTCGAAAACCAGGGTATTACCACGGGGTTCGGATTTCTTGATCAGGAGGCGGGCTTTGGCATTATTCAAAGTCTGATTGCTTACACGCCTGCCTCCACCTATGCCCGCACGTTCGCGGTAGGGTTGCTTAATACGGTTCTGGTATCCGTTGTGGGCATTTTCCTGGCAACAATCGTGGGGCTGATTGTGGGCCTGGCGCGGTTGTCGAAAAACTGGTTGATCTCACGCCTGGCCGCTGTCTATATCGAGACCTTCCGTAATATTCCTTTGTTGCTGCAAATCCTGTTCTGGTACTTCGCGGTTCTCCAGGCCTTACCTTCTCCACGACAGAGCTTTTCTTTAGGCGAAGTTGCCTTCCTGAACATCCGGGGAATCTATTTACCCGAGCCGGTTTTCGAGTCTGGATTCGGGGTAGTGTTCGCGGCGATTGCGTTGGCTGTTGTGATCGTTGCCGCGCTCGCCAAGTGGGCGCACCGAAGGCGTATGCAAACCGGGCAGTCGTTCCATACGGTGTGGACCTCGCTGGCCGTTCTTATCGCTCTGCCCGGGCTCGCCTTTGCCGTTATGGGGGCACCGCTGGGCTGGTCCCTGCCCTCTCTTCAAGGGTTCAACTTCACCGGCGGTATCACCGTGATACCGGAACTGGCAGCGCTGGTGATCGCGTTGACCATATACACGGCCTCTTCCATTGCAGAGATTGTGCGCTCTGGCATTCTCTCGGTCAGTCACGGCCAAACGGAGGCTGCGAGTTCATTGGGGCTAAGCACCGGCAAAATCACGCGCCTGGTGGTTCTGCCCCAGGCCATGCGTGTGGTTATTCCGCCCCTCACCAGCCAATACCTGAACCTCATGAAAAACTCGTCTTTAGCCACGGCGATCGGCTATCCGGATCTTGTGAACGTTTTCGCCGGAACCACTCTGAACCAGACGGGCCAGGCCGTTGTGATTATCGCCATGACGATGAGCGTTTACCTCACGATCAGTTTGCTGATCTCGTTCTTTATGAACTGGTACAACCGCCGCTCCGCGTTTGTTGAGCAATAGCTGAGGACGACTTTCATGCATGAATTTGAAAAGCATCCGGACCTGCCACCACCCACCAGTCAAATGGGTGTGGTGGGGTGGTTGCGCAAAAATCTGTTCTCTTCTATCCCCAACAGCATCATGACCGTGATTGCTTTGTATCTGCTTTATCTGACCATTCCTGCGATGGTGGAGTGGGCATTGATCAACGCAGATTGGGTCGGCAGCAGCCGCGAAGCCTGCAGCAGTGACGGCGCCTGCTGGGTATTTATCTACGCGCGTATCAACCAGTTTTTGTATGGCTTCTATCCCGTTGAGGAGCAATGGCGGGTCAATCTGGGCGCCGCTATTTTTGTCGTCTCACTGCTTTTGTTGGTGATTCGAGGCGTACCGGGCAAAGCGTGGATTGGTGGGTTTACCTTGCTGATCTTTCCGGTTATTGCATTCTTTTTGTTCAGTGGCGGAATATTCGGTCTGGAAAAGATTTCCACCAGCAACTGGGGTGGTTTGATGCTGACCCTGATTCTGTCAACCGTAGGCATTGTTGCGGCCTTGCCATTCGGTATTCTTCTGGCGCTGGGGCGACGCTCTGATATGCCCATCGTAAGAGCTTTGTGCGTGTCGTACATTGAGCTCTGGCGGGGCGTGCCGTTGATTACTGTATTGTTTATGGCGTCGGTGATGCTGCCACTGTTTCTGCCGTCTGGCGTCAATTTCGATAAGTTATTGCGTGCGTTAGTCGGCATTGCCCTGTTTCAATCTGCCTACGTCGCAGAGGTGGTGCGTGGTGGCTTGCAGGCGATTGCCAAAGGCCAGAGCGAAGCGGCGGCATCGCTGGGGCTGAACTATCGCAAGACCATGGCGTTAATCGTTCTTCCACAAGCACTGAAGGTGGTTATACCGGGCCTGGTGGTCACCTTCATCGAATTGTTCAAAGATACAACGCTGGTTTCCATTATCAGCCTCTTCGACCTGCTGGGGATTGTTCAGTCGGCGCTTACGGATCCCTCATGGTTGGGCTTTGCCATTGAAGGTTATGTTTTTGCAGGGTTGCTTTACTGGGTGTTTTGTTTCGGAATGTCCCGGTATTCCATGCATTTGGAACGCCGTTTCGAAACGGGCCACAAGGGAAGCTGACATCCCACACGAATAACGAAGGAGAGTGATTCATGCCAGAAGCGGACAGCAATGCCCAGACAATCGCACATTCCGATGCGATGATTGAAATCATCGGTATGCATAAATGGTACGGCACGTTTCACGTACTCAAAGATATCAATCTCACGGTGAACCGCGGTGAACGCATTGTGGTTTGCGGGCCTTCGGGGTCTGGCAAGTCCACGTTGATTCGCTGCTTCAATCGCCTTGAAGAACACCAACGCGGCAAGATACTGGTTGAGGGAATGGAGTTAACCAGCGAGACCAAAAAAATCGAAACCATTCGCCGCGAAGTCGGCATGGTGTTTCAACACTTCAATCTGTTCCCCCATCTTACCGTTCTGGAAAACTGCTGCCTGGCGCCTATATGGGTGGGCAAACAATCGCGCCGGGACGCAGAGAAAGCGGCAACGCGCTTCCTGGAGCGGGTCAAGATTGGTGATCAGGCTAAAAAGTACCCCGGACAACTCTCTGGCGGTCAGCAACAACGGGTGGCGATTGCCCGCAGTTTGTGCATGAATCCCAAGATTATGCTGTTTGATGAACCTACCTCCGCGCTTGATCCAGAGATGATCAAGGAAGTGCTGGATGTTATGGTGGACCTGGCGGAAGAAGGCATGACCATGGTGTGCGTAACCCACGAGATGGGTTTTGCCAAGAAAGTGGCCGACCGGGTTATCTTCATGGATGAGGGGCAGATTGTGGAATCCAACGCACCGGGAGAATTCTTCGACAATCCGCAGAATGAGCGCACTAAACTGTTTCTGAGTCAGATCCTGGATCATTAAGGGATACGAGGAATCGCGCCTTACTCTGTTGAACACAAGTTGCTTCTGACCGGCGAAATTCCTTTTTTATATCTAGGATTTTATCTTCTATGTTAAATGCATTTAGCTTGGCAACCCCGACTGAAATCACGTTCGGGCGGGGCCACATTGCCCAATTAAACGATCGGGCGAAAAAACTGGGTGCGCGTGTTCTGATTGTGCATGGCAAGAATCCCGACAGGCTCTCTGACGTTTTCGAGTCATTGAAGACCGTCGACATCGTTCAAACCTTGTCCATCGAAAAAGAGCCTGATCTGAAGACATTGATTGCCGCTATTGATCAGGGTAAATCACTGGGTATTGATCTGGTGATTGGAATTGGCGGTGGCTCGGTTATGGATTCCGCTAAAGTACTTGCGGCTATGCTGCCCAGCCAATCAGACCTGATCAGTCATTTGGAGGTTGTCGGAAGTGGGCTGCCCTTATCCGCCAAACGCCTGCCGCTGATCCTTGTGCCAACCACATCGGGTACCGGTGCAGAGGTAACCCGCAACGCTGTCATTGATATTCCCGAAGCACAGCGCAAGGTGAGCCTCAGGGATAACCAGTTACTCCCCGACCTCGCGTTGGTCGACCCTGCCCTTACAGACAATTGCCCCCGGCAGGTCAGCTTGCACTCAGGGCTGGACGCGATTACCCAGGTGATCGAGCCTTATGTTTCGTCGCGCTCAAATCCATTTACGGATATGTTGTGCAGAGAGGCAATCCCCAAGGGCCTCTTGGCCCTGAAGCAGTTGATGATCCAGGAGTCCGAAGACGCCCGCGACTCGTTGGCGCAGGTTAGTCTGTTCGGCGGTCTTGCGCTTGCAAACTCTGGGCTGGGCGTCGTGCATGGCATCGCGGGTCCGTTAGGCGGACTATGCGGCGCGCCCCACGGCGCTATATGCGGAGCTTTGCTGCCAGCGGGCATTGCGGCTAACCGTGATAACGTTGTGGATGCTGAACACATCGCACGTATCAAGCAAGTGATTGACTGGATTGCTGATGTATTCGAAACGTCCAGAGACGACGCACTGCCGCGCTTCCATCAATGGATTTCTCAAAACGGATTACCAGGGCTTGCGTCGATTGGCGTGACTGAAGAGCACATCATTTCCGCCTCACAATCAGCGGCTGGCTCCTCCTCCATGAAAGCCAACCCTGTGGTTTTGTCGACAGCATCAATAGAAAATATTATGCGCCAGTCGTTCTGATTGTGGATATGAGGTTACGGATTACTTCGGGTATTTGGCAAAATCACGAACAGCCGGGTAGCCCTCGATATAGACCCATTCGGTGTCTTTCGCAGGGATGTGGCAACCGAAGCAATTGTTAAAGCCCTCGCCTTTCCAGTTTTTGGTCGTGGTGGTTTCGGGGCTGTCTTGTGTGAACAGTGCCCAGCCCCAACCTTCACCCCAGGCCGCATTGTCGGGAAACCGGTTCTGGCGGTCGCGCACCATCACGAACCACACGCCGGGTTCACCTGCCCACTGGGCAAAGCCTGTTGTTTTCTGACCTTCGCGGATACTGCTTATCTCTTTGACCAACGTAGTACCGTCTGGCCATTGCCCGGTTTCCCGAAAGCCTTTTACGGCGGAAGGTTCCGCGTATACGTCGTGCACGCCCGGGCCGCTTGCTTGGTCGTCTTCGCGGACAAACCAGCTACCAATGTGGACCCATTCGTCGCGAAATGCAGGGGGACGACTGATGGTACCTTTGGCATCAACATAGGGAGAGAACTGGCCGCTTGCGGCAGTGGTGTCCTGTTTTTCGTCGGTAGCTGCCGAAACCCAGGATGCGGTGCCTGCTATAAAGGCGGTAAAAGCGATGGTTAGCGTTGTTTTGAATCGCATGGGAATAGCCTCTTGTAGGATTAACCAACAAAGAGCGTATCCAGCCATGGAATGTTTGTCTGTCAGCTTTCTAACAGTTCGGCAGAACGTTCTGTGAGAAGGCGCTTAGTGCTTTGAGGTTGATAATACAAATGTGCCCACGGGTATAATCAAGAAGCCCTTCGCGGCGCAGCTCGTTGAGCTCGGAACTAACCACAGGCCGGCTGGCACCTACCAGCTCTGCCAATTCCTGCTGGGTCAGAGGCACATCAACCTCATGACCGTGCACGCAGTGCCCCCCGGCTTGGCCAATCAAATCACGCAAGACGACCGCAATGCGACCCCGCACGCCCAGGGTCATCAATGCGTACAACCGTCGCTCAGTGATTTCCTGGCGACGGGCCAGCATCTCGATGACGCGAACCATCAACCCATGATCACTGATCAATTGCGCCCTGAATGCCGCTGCCGTGTGGCGTTGCACGCGGGTTGACCCTTTCGCGGCAACCGTCTGTGTCGCGCGTGCTGTTTCCCCGAGGCCTGGCCCCAGTATTTCTCCTGCCCCCAGAACGGCGGAAATGCTGGCCGCGCCAGTGGTATTCAAATGTTCCAGTTTAAGATGCCCTGATTCAATTACGTATATGTGGTTTTCAGTCTGGCCCTGGTGGTATAGCACCTCGCCAGGCCGCAGGCTCAGGCTTACAAAGGGCGACGTTTGATCAGGCAGGTTTTCCATAGGGTTATACCCCTTGCAGTTGGGCTGCAGTGTGGAGGCGGCCGATATTCAGCAACCATCACAACCGATAGCTCTTTCGCAGATCACGCAATTTCAGGCCACATATAAACGAAAAAGGCAGCCGAAGCTGCCTTTCTTATTGCATGTTGCGTGTTATTTACACAGCAACTGTTTTACACAGCTACTACGTTTTCCGCCTGCGGGCCTTTTTCGCCCTGAGTAACGGTAAACTCAACTTCTTGGCCTTCGGCCAGAGTTTTGAAGCCGTCGCCCTTAATGGAGCTGTAGTGAACAAAAACGTCTGGGCCGCTTTCGCGAGTAATAAAGCCAAAACCTTTTGCTTCGTTGAAAAACTTAACAGTGCCGGTAACAGTAGACATAATATATTTTCCTGAAATCAATCTTAAAATATGTCGCCAGAACATCGTTTGATGACTGGTCAACGGAATGCGGGAAACAAAAAACTGGCGAGATCAAAAACAGAACGTGCTACTTGCTACAGCTGAGAAGCGTTTTATTGATGACGTGCTTTGCTAAATCTTTCCAACGAGACGTAAGGTACCCCCTACTACCGGGAAATGCAAACCTATGTCCTGTGAGCATTAACCAAGTCGATGATAGAACTTGCTGCAAGCTTCAGAATTTTTGTTTAATAGTCAGGCAACAAGTTAAAAATTACGACACATCACTACTATCACTACTATCACTACGCGAAGGTGCCTTCTCCATGACGGAAATCACATCGGTTGCTGGCCTTGAACCAAACCAACTTCTGCACATTGAAGGCCACCTTGACCGTCGCTACATCCAGCCTGGGAAAATACCCGGCGCCCTGACATTGGTGGCACGGCGAGGTGAAATTGCCTATGTGAAAGCCCAGGGGCTGATGGACGTGGAGCGCAACAAACCGGTGCGCCGGGATACGGTTTTCCGTATTTACTCCATGACCAAACCGATTACCTCTATCGCCATGATGCAGCTTTATGAGCAGGGGCGGTTTTTGCTGGATGATCCGGTGCACAAGTATATTCCGGCCTGGAAAAATCTGCGGGTGTATAAAAGCGGTGTCTATCCTGATTTTCTAACCACGCCCGCAACCAGCACCATGACCATCCGTGATCTGTTCACGCATATGTCCGGCCTGACTTATGGCTTTATGAACCGCACTAACGTGGACGCGGCCTACCGTGAACTGGGACTGGATGGCAGCCGGAACCTGACGCTGGAAACACTGGTCAATCAGTTAGGGGAACTGCCGCTGGAGTTCTCACCGGGCACGGCCTGGAATTATTCCGTCAGCACGGATGTGTTGGGGTATCTGGTGCAATTGCTGTCTGGTCAGCCTTTGGATGAGTATCTGCGCGAGCATATCTTTGAGCCTTTGGACATGCCAGACACAGGCTTTCAGGTTCGTGACGACCAGCTTGACCGCTTCGCTGCCTGCTATCAGTACCAGCCCGGCGATGAGTTCAAACTGCAGGACGATCCGGAGACGTCCCCTTTTCGGCGGAAAAATAAATTTGTGTCGGGCGGTGGCGGACTGGTTTCCACTGTTGATGATTATTTCCACTTTGCCCAGGCGCTTTGTCAGGGCGGAGAGTTTAAGGGGCGACGAATCATTGGTCGAAAAACTCTGGAATTCATGCGCCGCAACCACTTGCCCGACGATCAGGATCTGCCAGGCCTCTCCGTTGGCGCGTTCAGTGAAACTCCCTATGCCGGGAGCGGTTTTGGTCTGGGCTTTTCCGTAAAAACCGACGTTGCCAAATCCCAGATCAACGGTTCTATGGGTGAGTACGGTTGGGGTGGTCTGGCGAGCACCAACTTTTTTGTCGACCCTGTCGAGGAGCTGGTGGTGATTTTTATGACGCAGTTGATTCCTTCGTCGTCCTACCCTATCCGCCAGGAGTTGCGAGCCATTGTTAACGGAGCATTGCTATGAGCGAGAACACAGGCAACACCAGCAAAGTGGACAAGCTGCTGGCCGAGCAGCGTGACTATATTGCGAAGCGCGAGGGCGGGTATCGTGAGCGGTCGCTAAAAATGTACCCGTGGGTGTGCGGGCGCTGCGCCCGCGAGTTTACCCGCATCAATTTGCGGGAGCTGACGGTGCATCACAGGGATCATGACCACAGCAACAACCCCGCCGATGGCAGCAACTGGGAGTTGTTGTGCGTGTACTGTCACGATGAGGAGCACAGCAAGTTTGAGGATTTCGTGCGCTATGGCGGCAGTTCTGAAAAAAGACGGGAAGCGGCGACACATAATCCGTTTGCCGGGCTCAAGGAAGCGCTTGAGAAGAAAAGCTGAACAATCGGCGCTTCATGTCGGCGCCTCTCGCAACCACTTTATTTCAAAGCAAAAAATGTCACACGAAATCTACTGATCGTTACCCGTAGATCAACTATCCTGTAAACTCGCCTAAATTCTTCACCAAGGTACCCATGGGGTTCAGCTTACATTTACCAACGCTGATCATTCTCTCAATCGCGATCAATCTGATGATTGGCGGGCTTTTGTGGGCGATCTATTATCTGCGGGGCCGCCAGTACTGTTTCTTGCTGTGGGCACTGGCATGCGGTGCTTTTGCCATGGGCAGCGTGCTGGCAGGCGCACGGGCTGTGGTTGATGCGCCCTGGCTTACGGTATTCGCCGCCCACGCATTTTTGGGGTTATCGCCGCTGCTGCTATTGGGCGGGCTGCTGCGTTTCTCCAGAGTGCCAACGCGCCCCATGCGTTGGTTCCGCTACGCTTTCCGGATTGCCTTCGCCGGGTACTTGCTCGTGTTGCTCTTGACCTTTCAGAACGACCCACTCAGCGCCCGCCTGGTGACAACGCTGTTCTCAGCCATCGTTTTCGGCTTTGCGATTTATTGCCTGAATGTTTCCGCCACACAACCGGCTCTGCCGCGCCGGGTGCTGCAGGTGCTGTTTTCCCTGCACGGGATGCTGATGTTGGCCCAATGTCTGGTGATCGCCATGGGTTGGTTCGGCGCCAACCAAATCGACATCACCACCAATGCCGTTCTCCAGCTTATTCTGGTCAATCATATTCTGTTGGCAACAGCCACAGCGCTGTCGCTGTCGCTGCTGGCCTTCACCCGGTCAGAGCGCCGCCTGCGAGCGTTGGCGGAGAAGGACGGGTTAACCGACCTGCTCAACCGACGTTCTTTTTTCCGGGAGGGCGTTCGCGTTTTCGAAAAAGCGACCCTCGACCGCCAGGCCATGGCGGTTCTGATGATCGATCTCGATCACTTCAAACAGATCAACGATCGTTGGGGTCACGCAACCGGAGACGAGGCTCTGCAGACCGTCGCTCGCATTCTGGAGAGCGAGTTGCGGGATGAAGACATTATCGGCCGCATAGGAGGTGAGGAGTTTGCCATTGTGTTGCAGCTGTCCGAAGACGAAAGCTTGCCCGTGATTACCCATCGATTGCTCAACGCCATTGCTCGCAAAGGCGCCAATGTTAATGGCTTGCCTTTGAACCTTTCGGCCAGCATTGGCGGTATCGAGCGCATTGATCGCCACAAGCGTTTCGCGGAGCTGATGCTGGAGGCAGACACGGCGCTCTACAGTGCCAAGAACAAGGGCCGCAACCGTGCCGAATTTGGTGAGCTGATGTCACTCACCGAAACCGTGTGAGCTGGCTACACCGGTGTCGCAGTGAAGTGCGCTTATCTTAACTATTACTCTTGATTGCCTTCCCTGAAAACTTCTTCGTGAATCTTTCCACGAATCTCTTCACACACCTGATCCTGGGTTTTGTGGTCGCCTTGAACAACCCGATCGGCGTAGCGGGTGTAAAGCACCCGCCGCTCGGCAAACAACTCTTCCAGTGTTTGGTCTGGATGCTTGGAAACACCTCTCAGGCTGAAGTCACCAATACGCTGGCGCACCGTTGCCAGAGAAATGTCCAAAAACACGATCACACTGCTGCGCTTGAGGTGTTGCATGGCAGGGTCGCCGTATACGGCGCTTCCACCTGTCGCAATAACGTGGCCACTCAAATCCAGGTTGCACAGCACGCTTTCCTCAATCCGGCGCAAAGCCTGATAGCCGCTATCATCGACAATGCTCTGCAGGCTTTTGCCCGTGTGTGATTGAATCAACAAGTCGGTATCCACAAATGCCAGCGCGGCAGCCTTGGCTAGCAGAACACCCACGGTGCTTTTGCCTGAGCCAGGCATACCTATCAACACGACATTACTCAGCGACAACGGCATAGTATGTCCATTACCTATATGGGGCACTAAGGGATTCAACAACATACACCAATAGAAACCTACCATGGAAATAGCAGGCGAAATCATCGTATCCTTCCGGGCAACCTAGGAAGCTTTTTTCGTTGAAAGGCATTGTTAACTTATTCAAATCGCCTCGAGTTGTGCTGGCGGGATGGGTTCACTATCGGAGACTTTTCCAGTGGCACAATCAAGAAAGACCCAGATTCTCGGACTCATCGTCTGGTTCGTTATCAGCTTTGCGGCTTCTGCCATTGGAGCTGTGGCGTCTATTCAAGCCAGTTCATTCTATGGACAGCTTACGCAACCGGCCTGGGCGCCGCCGGCGTCGGTATTTGGCCCGGTCTGGACAATTTTATACGCGTTTATGGCGGTCGCCGCCTGGCTTGTTTGGCGCTCTGGCGGCTTCCGCGCCAACTGCACGGCCCTCACGTTTTTCCTTGTTCAACTTGCCGTTAACGGGCTTTGGAGCTGGCTATTCTTTACCTGGCACCTGGGCGCTATCGCACTCGCGGACATTGCTGTGCTCTGGTTGCTTGTCGTCGGAACAATGGCAACGTTCTGGCGAGTGAGCAAACCTGCGGCAGCGCTTTTGCTTCCCTATTTTCTGTGGATCAGTTTCGCCGCTGCGCTTAACTTCTCAGTTTGGCAACTGAACCCTCAGGTATTGGGATGATTGGTTCTGCATCGGAAGCTCCTTCGGCCGCTGACGTTAGCTCGCTGATCGGTCGCGTCGCGAAACAGGATCGGACCGCGTTCGCGAAACTTTACGAAGCGACAGCACCGAAACTTTTGGGTGTTGTACTGCGTATTATGAAAGACCGGCCTTGGGCCGATGAGGTAGTTCAGGAGGCTTATCTTAAAATCTGGCAGCGGGCAGGCCTGTTCAATGCAGATAGAGCATCACCGATTACCTGGCTGGTGTCGATTGCCCGGAACCAGGCGATAGACGAGCTGCGAAAGCACCCAGCGGGAAGAACCACCACTGATGACGCAATGGATGAGAGAACGGCCCAACAACCCACAGTACAGGACCAGATGGAAAACCAGCAGCCGTCTTTTTTGCTAACGGTTGATCTGCAAAACCGCCAACTGAAAATACGCCCGGTAACCGCAGAACCGCAGCCAGGCAAGTCCTATCAACTTTGGATCAAAGCCGATGAGCTGGGCCCCAACCCGCGCTCTGTAGGCGTACTGGGAGACCGGATGCAAGTGGATCAAGGGGCGCTAAAGCAATACGATCCGGCCCTGCTGCGCGAAGCCACCTTCGGCATCAGCCTGGAGCCCCCCGGTGGTTCCCCGACGGGACAACCTACCGGCCCGGCCATTCACGGCACTCTTTACCCGGCCGGAGATAATTCGAGTTACCCGGCCGGAGATAATTCGAGTTACCCGGCCGACGACGATTCGAGCCATCGAATCTGAAAATAATCTTCTTTGTCTGAAACTTCGCCATTGCCCGCCCGTAGCTATCACAAGAAGGGCGAAAATATGGACGTAGCCGCCATCCTTACGGAGAACGTCAATTCCGGTGACATGTTGATGCTGATGGTGCACGGTGAAGACGGCGGCATGAAAACCGGCATCTTTGAATACACTCTGGGTGCCAAAGAAGACGGTCCCATCAAGAAAGATGGCAAGCTGGTGATGTCCACCATCACCGCGAAGTAATCCTGCCTGTAAACCCGCCAGCCTGACGCAGCTAAATTAATGCGTGCTATCAGGTGAGCCTGGCGGGTTTTGAACACCGTCCCGCCAGAACCTCATAACGTGACCTTTAAAAGGCTTATCGAGGTAGTCGGTATTAGCGGGCTTCTCATGCAAATAACGGTACCCGTGGGTTTCCATTTGTCGGGTCAGTTTGTTTTTCCGGCCACGCCCCGGGTCAACCAGAATCACTTCACACGCCGGGCTGGCGTGTTTCTGTATAAAGTCCGCTACCAGCTTGATGTGTTCGTCTTCGTACAGCAGATCGCTGCCAATAATGATGTCGAACAGGCCCAGATCGCAGGTTTCGTCTGCCCAGTCGATTCGCCGGAAGTTGATGGCGTCACCGTTATTGAGTTGCGCATTTCTCTCCAGAAAAAAACCCGCTTCAGGGTGGTAGTCGGTGGCGGTAATATCGTCGTGTCGTTGGTTTAGCAGCAGACTGGACAGCGCCATACCGCACCCCATCTCGAGGATTCTCTTTCCGGCTGTTTGATGGGTTGCCATGTAATGGGCAAGCACCAAGCCGGAGGGCCAGATCACACCAAAAAGTGGCCAGGTGGCGGATGAAATACCCAGATTGAGAGCAACGTCGTCTGGATCATCAAACTGTTGGTTGTCACGCAGCGTACAAACGTGAATATCCACGTTTTCGAACTCTATGGTTTGATACCGGATACGCACAGGTGTTTTCATTTAGGGTGCTTTCATTTTAGATTACGCTGAAGGAATCAGGCCCGCCAAACTGTGAAAATGACGACAGAAGCCCGTGCCTTCAGAGTATACCTGTGTTGTGCACTATCAATGATTTTATCGCGTCGCCAAATCCTCAAGAAACGCCTGAATTCGCTCGGCGTTGGTGCCAACGTCGCTCTTCCCTACTCTCGACGCGGAACGCATGTCTACCTGCACACCGTTTGGCGTTTCGGCCAGGCGGATGGCCACATCGTCTTTGAATCCGAACCAGAGAGTGGTTGCCGTTGCTTCAATAACGTTGTTGGTGGTGCCCGCAAGCTCCCAGCCCCGCGCCTTAATAACCGCTTTAACAGCCTCCCTGGCTTGGGTCATCGACATGTCTAGCACAACGGGCTTGAGTTGCGGGTACGCGGCCTTTTGCTGTCGCGCGGTATCTGCGCCCGGGTAGTCCACCTCGTTAGGGGCTTCTTTTCGGGCAGCCGCGAGCGCTGTGAAAGCGGGTGGGTTATTCATGTCGGTTGTGATGTCGTGAATGGGCGGCACCGTGTTGGCCCGTTGTTTCAGTTGCATGGGTACCGCAATCATCGCCACCACCGCCAGGCTTATCAGGGCTCCCACAAGTGCCGGGCGCCACCGGCGCAGTACGCCGCCAATAATCAGTGTTATAAGCCCCAACACGGCTGCACCAACTGCCATCTGGGCACCCTGTCGCAGCCACGTAAACGAGGTGCCCAGCTCGATCCACTCGGCTTTGTACGCTGGCCCCGCAGCGGCCATCAGCACCCCGGACACAATCAGTAAGATGACACCAAGCCAGGCGGTAATCAGCGGCCATTTGCCACCTCGGCGCGGCGTGTTTATTTTTGAGCGCATACGGATTCCTTTCGTTTGTCAGGCCTTACAACCTTGGCGATCAATCGTGGCATAAAAAGTTCCATAAACTCTTCAAGGGTACGAGTGCAAAGGTACGAGGCACCAGCTTAGCCCGATCACTCTGTGTTTGGTATGCTGTTAATACGCTGCGCGCTATGCGATATATTAAGCGTGTCACAGGAGAAACGTTATGGCTGGTGGATGGGCCCGAGATGGGGCTGTGCAAGATCAGATCGACGCGAGTGTGGAAGATGCCGTAGCTCAGGCCCGTAGCCGGTTGGGCAAGGGCGAAAGTGTGGAATTCTGCGAAGAGTGCGACCGCCCTATTCCAGAGGCACGCCGTAAAGCCATTCCCGGCGTTCGCCTGTGTGTCAGTTGCCAGACGAAACTGGAAAAGCAGGAAACCGCTGGGGGCGGCATGAACCGCCGGGGTAGTAAGGACAGCCAACTAAGATAGTTCGTTATGACAGCCAGCTACGATAGCCAGCTTAGTTAATAAGGGAGCCAGCATGAGTATTGAAAACGAACTGCGTTCAACCATTCAGAAACTTGTTCAGCCAGGCCGGGGCATTCTTGCGGCAGACGAAAGCAACCCCACCATCGCGAAACGCTTCAACGCCGTTGGTGTGGAATCCACGGAAGACAAACGCCGGGAATACCGCAGCCTGATCTTTTCAACGCCCGGGCTTGGGGACTTCGTCAGTGGTGTGATTCTTTTCGAAGAAACCCTTGGCCAGAACAGCCTCGATAACGGGCCAATGGCAAAACTGCTGGAAAGCCAGGGCATTGTTCCGGGCATTAAGGTCGATAAGGGTAAAAAACCCCTGATAAACGCCCCGGGAGACGAAATAACCTATGGCCTGGACGGCCTGGACGATCGACTAAAAACCTACAAAACCCAGGGCGCCCGTTTTGCCAAGTGGCGCTCTGTGTATAACATCTCCGACGCGCTGCCTTCACGCGCCGCAATAGAAGCGAACGCTGAGGTGCTGGCAAGATACGCGGCTCTATGTCAGGCCATAGGCATTGTGCCCATTGTCGAGCCTGAGGTGCTGATGGATGGCGATCACACCATTGAACGGTCGGCACACGTAAACGAGGCGGTGATTACGGAAGTTTTCAACGCTCTTGGCCGTCACCGCGTGCATCTGGAAACCATGATTCTGAAACCCAGCATGGTCACCCCCGGAAGCGGCTGTGCCAAGGCCTCTGCAGACGAAGTGGCCGAAGCCACGCTGCGGGTGTTACGCAGGGTTGTTCCGGCGGCCGTTCCGGGCATCAATTTCCTGTCGGGCGGACAAACACCCGAAGAAGCCACCCTCAATCTGAACGCGATGAACAGCCGGGGCCCTCAACCCTGGAGCCTGAGTTTTTCTTATGGGCGCGCCCTTCAGGAGCCGGCCCAAAAAGCCTGGGCAGGCAAACTGGACAACGGAAACGCTGTCCAGAACGCCATGTTAAAAAGAGCCAGGCTCAACGGCGCAGCCTGCTCCGGGGAATACAAAGCGGCTATGGAAGACTGATTTCCGTCGCTTTCAATCACTCTTAATCACTCTCAATCGCTGCCCGACACTCTCAGTCACAACCGGCGGTGCAGCCACCGTCGCCGTTGAAAGCGATGGTGCGCCCGCTCAAAGGAATGTGCACGGGGGCTTTTACCAAATCCTTAAACTGAGCGGTGCGTGTGCCCGGTTTCAGTTTGCCGCCAGACGTTGCCGGTTCATTGGCGTGTGACGCAATAACGCCTTTTGGATCGATCAGATCGTTGATCACGTAAGCCGCTTCCTTGGGCCCGGTGGTGTAGGTGTCACCAATATTCATCACCACCAGTTCAGCCTCGTAATGATCCTTCACGACCAGTTTTTGCTCGGCCGTAATGCCTGTATCTCCGGAAAGATAAACCACCAAACCATTGGTAAACGTCAGTACGTAACCCGTTGGCTGCCCAACATTCGCGCTGAGGCCCGCAGCCTTCAGATCGTCCGCCAGCGCGCCGGTCAGAAAAGACGGTGAAACGCCATTACTGTGATCCGCTTGCACTGTTGTAATGGCCACACCGCCGACAACCCGCTCGCCTCCGAAACGCACTAACAGAGAGTTGGCCGGATCGCCGCCGGCTGCTTCAAGTTTGGCCGCAAAAAAGGCTGGCATCTCGCTGCCGGTCACAATCTTTGCCTGCTTTTTCACTGCAACATCCACGGTGTTGGACTGCGGCAGAGTGATCACAGGAAATTCCGGCGCACCGCACGTACCCGCATTCGTTTCCTTGATACGGCGATCGCCCAAGTGATCTCCGTGCATGTGCGATACCAGCACCACATCAATATTGCCAAGCCGGGGATCGTCGGGGCCGGCGACGGTGCGGCCAGCATCGTAAAGTATGCGGATGCCATTGGGATCCTCAAACACCATGGCCCGGTCCAGAGCACAGAACTCGCCATCGTGACTTCCCAATGGCGTTATCTTTACATCACCCTCTGCGGCATTCGCACCAGACATCAGGCCCAGTGACAGGCATATCCCGCCAACGAGCCCTGCAACGGCTTTTGATTTCGATTGTTCAGACATAAGAGGTTCCTCCCTCATGGTGTTTGTGTTTCGAATCACCATTATTACGAACGCATGGCTGCTCCGTACCAGTGTAGTTCGCTATCAGGAGGGAAAAGACAGACACGCGAGCATCGGAGCCACCTCGCGAATTTTGCGGGCATCTGGCCAGATGGCCTCGGCCTCGGGAAACCCCTGCCGCAGAAAGTTCAGCCATTGTTTAATTCGACCGGTCACGTACTTGTCTTCCAGCCAGCCCTGAAGCACGCAGGCGTACTCTTTCACCAAAGCCACGGCTTCGGGCCAGGTCATATCCTCAACCTGCTCCCCGTGCTGGCTGGCTTTGATCTGCCGCGCCAGATCCGGGCGTGCGATCAACCCCCGGCCGATCATGACGTCCTCACAACCGGAAACCTCGCGGCAGCGCCAGTAATCCGCCACGGTCCAGATCTCGCCGTTGGCGATCACTTTGGCCTTCACCGACTCCCGCGCCCTGGCGATCTCCTCCCAGTACGCCGGCGGTTTGTACCCGTCCACCTTGCTGCGAGCGTGAATAACGATCTCCTGGGCCCCGGCCGCCTCCAATGCTTGAGCACAGGCAACACCCATAGAACGATCGTCGTAACCCAGGCGCATCTTCGCTGTTACCGGAATACGTGCAGGAACCGCTCGGCGCACGGCGGCGGTAATGTCGTGCATCAGCTCCGGCTCACGCATCAGCACACAGCCGCCCTTGTGCTTGTTCACTGTTTTGGCGGGGCAGCCAAAATTGATATCCACTTGCGTAGCGCCCAGCTCCACCGCTTTGCGCCCGTGCAAACCCATCTGTTCGGGGTCTGATCCGAGAAACTGAACGGCCACCGGCGTACCGACGTGCGTCAGGGAGTGATTGTGCAATTCAGGCGCGTACTTATAGAAAACACGAGGCGGCAACATGCCGTGGGTCACGCGAATGAACTCGGTTACGCACCGGTCAATACCACCGACTTTGGTCAGAGTTTCACGGATAGGTGCATCGACTAGCCCTTCCATCGGGGCAAGGATGATTCGCATTAAGGCTCCAGAAGCTGAAGGAAGAACATCAGTGTGTAACTGATCAAAAATCAGGCGGAGCGGATTGTAAGGAATTTGGCGGGAAGTTGGTAGCCGGACACCCGTTACAGGCGTGTCCGGCCGGTTGCCATCAACTTACTTCTGTACGTCGAAACGATCAGCGTTCATAACCTTGGCCCAGGCAGCAACGAAGTCCTTCACGAACTTCTCCTGGTTGTCGTCTTGCGCATACACTTCAGCGTATGCGCGCAGGATGGAGTTCGAGCCGAACACCAGATCCACACGGCTTGCCGTCCACTTCATCTGGTCGCTCTTGCGGTCGCGAATCTCATAGAGATTATTGCCGGCAGGCTTCCAGGTGTTGTTCATGTCGGTCAGGTTCACGAAAAAGTCATTCGTCAACTGGCCTTCACGATTAGTGAACATACCGTGTTTGCTGCCGCCATGATTGGTGCCGAGCATACGCATGCCACCCACCAGAACGGTCATCTCCGGGGCCGTCAAACCCATCAGTTGGGCTCGGTCGAGCAACAGTTCTTCCGGCTTGACCGCATAATCTTGCTTCAGCCAGTTACGGAAGGCATCTGCCAAGGGTTCCAGCGGCTCGAAAGATTCGGCGTCGGTCATCTCGTCGGTGGCTTCGCCACGGCCCTTGAGGAAGGGAACACGCACGTTGTAGCCCGCAGCTTTTGCAGCCTGCTCGATACCGACACTGCCCGCCAGCACAATCACGTCTGCCACGCTGGCGCCTGTGTCAGCGGAAATTTGCTCGTACACTCCGAGCACCTTGGCAAGACGTGCAGGCTCATTGCCTTCCCAG
The DNA here is from genome assembly GCF_011049865.1 of Marinobacter antarcticus. Lineage (GTDB taxonomy): Bacteria > Pseudomonadota > Gammaproteobacteria > Pseudomonadales > Oleiphilaceae > Marinobacter > Marinobacter antarcticus_A. The sequence goes on from NZ_DRGY01000106.1 coordinate 21,255, forward strand.
TCTTTCTGTGGCGCGAGACGAATGCGGGCACCGTTTGCACCGCCGCGCATGTCCGAGCCGCGGTAGGTCCGCGCGCTATCCCAGGCGGTACTCACCATCTCGCCAACGCTCAGCCCACTTTCAGTAATCTTTACCTTGACCACTTCTTCGCAGTAGTCGGTGTTGCCAACTGGAATCGGGTCTTGCCAAATCAGATCGCCGGCCGGTACTTCCGGACCAATGTAGCGAGCTTTCGGCCCCAGATCACGGTGGGTCAACTTGAACCAGCCACGAGCGAAGGCGTTCCTGAAGTATTCAGGATCGGCCATGAACTTCTCACAGATGGCCCGGTACTTTGGGTCCATCTTCATGGCCATATCGGCGTCGGTCATGATCGGGTTTCGGCGAATGGAGGGATCGCTGGCATCAACGGGCTTAACCTCTTCCTCCATATTAATGGGTTCCCACTGCCAGGCACCGGCGGGGCTTTTCTTCAGCTCCCACTCATAGCCAAACAGCAGGTCGAAATAGCCCATGTCAAACTGGGTCGGGTGCGAGGTCCAGGCGCCTTCAATGCCCGAAGACACCGCGCTGCTGGCTTTACCATCTGAGTTGGGGTTGCTCCAACCCATGCCCTGGTCTTCCACGTCGGCCGCTTCAGGCACGGCGCCCAGAGCGTCAGCATCACCATTACCATGACACTTGCCAACTGTGTGTCCGCCAGCCGTCAGGGCTGCCGTTTCTTCATCGTCCATCGCCATGCGGGCAAAGGTCACTCGTATCTGCTCACCTGTTTTAAGCGGGTCCGGCTTACCGTTCACGCCTTCAGGGTTCACGTAGATCAAACCCATCTGAACAGCTGCCAGAGGGTTTTCCATGGTCTCAGGTTTATCGACGTCTTCGTAACGCTCGTCTGATGGCGCCAGCCACTCTTTCTCAGAACCCCAGTAGATGTCTTTCTCCGGGTGCCAGATGTCTTCACGGCCAAAGGAGAAACCATAGGAAGGCAAACCCATGGATTCATAGGCGACGGTACCGGCCAGTATAATCAGGTCAGCCCAGCTGATCTTGTTGCCATACTTTTTCTTGATCGGCCACAGCAAACGGCGGGCTTTATCGACGCTGACGTTGTCCGGCCAGGAACTGATCGGTGCAAACCGCTGATTGCCAGTGCCACCGCCGCCACGGCCATCGGCTAGTCGGTAGGTGCCCGCTGAGTGCCACGCCATGCGGATCATCAAACCGCCATAGTGACCCCAGTCTGCAGGCCACCAATCCTGGCTATCCGTCATCAAGGCGTGGAGATCTTTCTTGATAGCGCCAAAATCGAGGTTCTTGACTTCTTCGCGGTAATTGAAGTCGTCACCCAGCGGGTTGGTCTTGCGATCATGCTGATGCAGGATGTCGAGGTTCAGCCCTTCTGGCCACCAACTCATAACACTGCGATTTCCAGTAGAAGTAGCTCCGTGCATCACGGGGCATTTGCCGCCCGTATCATTGTTAGACATTGTATTCTCCTGTTTTTGCACCATTGCAAAAATTGACCTCTAAGAAATCAGGTTAGTTCCTCTATCCATACCAAAAACAATTAATTAAAAATAACGATGTGAGAGTTTTTGATTATCGGCGCCAAACAGGGTTAACGCGAGGATGGCTCAAAGCCTTTCGATGGAGGAGAACTTGCCGGAGGCATCAAACAGGATACGGAAACTGCCCCGCACACCGTTCTGGAGATAAAACCTGGAGAGAATACGGGCCGGGAAGCGGACGGAGCGCCCGTCCCGGGCCGTGGTATTAACATCGGTCGCAACGCCCTGATAAAGCTTTATCCACTCTTCAGGGCTGATGCTGATGTCCACAAAAATCTCTTGCATGGGCTTAGTTAGCCAGTTCCAGCAACAGACGGTTCAGGCGGGTTACGTAAGCACCCGGGTCTTTCAACTGCTCGCCGCTGGCCAGTGTAGCCTGGTCCAGAAGTACGGCAGAGAGCTCACCGAAGCGCTCATCGCCCTTTTCGCTTTCAAGGCGCTGAACCAGCGGGTGGTCCACGTTAATTTCAAAGATCGGTTTGCTGTCCGGAACCTTCTGGCCCGCCGCTTCCATGATCTTCTTCATCTGGGCACCCATATCAAAGTCGCCGGTTACCAGGCACGCTGGCGAATCGGTCAGACGATTGGTTACCCGCACTTCCTGGACCCGGTCTGTGAGGGCCGTTTTGATGCGCTCAAGCAGATCTTTGTGTTCTTCCGCGGCTTCTTCTTTGTGTTTCTTGTCTTCTTCGGTTTCCACTTCACCAAGATCAAGATCGCCACGGGCAACGTCTTGGAACGACTTGCCGCTGTACTCGTTCAGGTAACCCATCATCCACTCGTCAATGCGATCGGAGAAGATCAATACTTCGATGCCTTTCTTGCGGAAGACTTCCAGGTGCGGGCTGCTCTTGGCGGCCATGAAGTTATCGGCGGTGATGTAGTAGATCTTGCTCTGACCTTCTTTCATCCGCTCGATGTACTGATCCAGCGATACGTTTTGAGTACTCTCGCCTGTGTGGGTGGTCGCAAAGCGCAGCAGGCCGGCGATTTTCTCACGATTGCTGAAATCTTCCGCCGGGCCTTCTTTGAGAACGGTGCCGAACTCGCCCCAGAATTTCTGGTACTCGCCGTCATCTTTCTTGGCCAGCTTCGACAGCATATCCAGCGTGCGTTTGGTGAGCGCGGTGCGGATACTCTCCACGGTGGCGTCGTTCTGCAGGATCTCGCGGGAAATGTTTAGAGACAGATCGTTGGAGTCCACCACGCCTTTTGCAAAGCGCAGGTACAGCGGCAGGAACTGCTCTGCGTCGTCCATGATAAATACGCGCTGAACGTAAAGCTTCAGGCCACGGGGGGCATCACGGTTGTACATGTCGAAGGGTGCGCGAGCCGGAATGTACAGCAGGCTGGTGTAATCCAGTTTGCCTTCCACCTTGTTGTGGGACCAGATCAGCGGGTCTTCAAAATCGTGTGCAATGTGTTTGTAAAACTCTTTGTATTCCTCGTCTTTGATTTCTGTGCGGGGCAGAGTCCAGAGCGCGGTTGCGTCGTTAACGGTTTCGTCTTTGCTCTCTTTGGCTTCTTCGCCCTCTTCAGAGACCTCGGATTTCATGATCACCGGGAAGGAGATGTGGTCCGAGTACTTTTTCACCAGGTTGCGCAGGCGGGAGCCGTCGGCAAATTCGCTAGCGTCCTGCTTCAGGTGAATAACAATTTCGGTTCCGCGTTTCTCGCGGGCAACCTGCTCAATGGTAAATTCCCCGTCACCAGCCGATTGCCAATGCACGCCTTCTTCCAATGGCGCACCGGCGCGGCGGGTAAATACGTCAACTTTGTCAGCAACAATGAAGGCAGAGTAAAAGCCCACACCGAATTGGCCGATCAGTTTGCTGTCTTTTTTCTCGTCGCCGGAAAGTTGGCTCAGGAATTCTGCGGTGCCGGAACGGGCGATGGTACCGAGGTTCTGGATAACGTCATCACGGGTCATGCCGATGCCGTTGTCGGCCAGGGTGATGGTGTTGGCTTCTTTGTCGAAATCCAGGCGAATTTGCAGGTCGGGGTCGCTTTCGTAAAGGCCGTCGTCTTTCAGGGCCGCAAAGCGCAGTTTGTCTTCGGCATCGGAGGCGTTGGAGATCAACTCACGAAGGAAGATTTCTTTGTTTGAATACAGGGAATGGATCATCAGGTGAAGTAGTTGCTTTACTTCGGTCTGAAAGCCCAGCGTTTCTTTTTGCGTTTCAACCGTCATTTATTGTCTCTCCTGCTGCGAGTTTTGTGGGAGGACGCGGAAACAAGGGGTTTTCCAAAACACGCTGTTAATACGTCCGTGTACGCTCGGCTCCGCCATCCTTGGCTCCGCACGGTTTTGGGAAAACCCCTTGTTCCCGCATCGTCTAGCTTATAATTTCGTCTTGCAGCAAAAATGGGGGCATGCCGGGGCATTTCAAGTCCCGGCATGCGAACCGGATCAGTCTTCTAGCAGGAAATGCGCTCGCGCGGTGGAAATTGGTTTGGAGCGGGATTTTTGCCAGGCGGTGATCATGACGTTGGCGACGCGGTTTCCTTGGCGGGTGAGCTTGCACTCGGCGTAGGTTTCGCGGTCGAGGCCGGCCCGCAGGTAGTCCAGGGAAAAGTTGACGATGCGTGGCATGCGGACCGTTTCCTGGGCCAGCATCAGGTAAATTGCAGCGGAGAGTTCCATGAAACCACCGATGACGCCGCCGTGAATGGCGGGCAGCACGGGGTTGCCGAGGTTCTGGTCTTTTGCCGGCAGGCGGAAGATGAGGTCGTCGCCGAACTGGTCGCACTGCAGGCCAATAAAGGAGGCGTAAGGAATGCTGGTGATCAGCCGGGAGAAGTCGCCGGTTTGCCGGGTGTAATTCAGGATGTCCGGATCGGTCATATCGGGCCTCCGGTAATTTGCTCGCGGTAGGCTTTCGGCAGTGCTTCTGGGCCAATGCGCATGAAGGTGCCCACGCAGTTGGCCACAGTTTCGCCACCTTCCTGATAGGCCTCGCACTTTGTAAAAATGATGTTACGGGTCATTTTATAGATTTCTGCACGCGCATAAACGGGTTTATGGGGTTCCGCCGGGCGCATGTAATCAACCCGCAGGTCAAGCGTAGGGCACAGTTCGAATACGTCCAGCGCGCAGAGGAAAACAGAGCCGGAGGTGGTGTCCATCAGAGTAGTAATGGCGCCGCCGTGAATCACGCCTGTGTGGGGGTTGCCGATGATGCAGTCACTGTATGGCAGGCACAGGGTGAGGCTGTTTTCGGTGGTCTCGGTAACAGTCAGGCCAAGCTCTTTGGCCTGGTTGAGCGTTTCGATAAACCGGGTAACCCGGTCGGTTCGGATTTGATCGTTCATTCAGAACAATCCTGTGGTTCAGTGTGGGTTTTCGGCGATCGGTGTTTAAAGCCGACAGCAGCCATGCAATTATATGTATCAGGAATTCATTTACAGGAGTCGAGAGTGAACAACGCCATTTTGCAACGCTGTGCGCCCATTATGGCACTTATGCTGCTGTTTACCGGCTGCTCTGTAAACCCGGTTACCGGTGAAAATCAGTTTTCGCTGATCGGTGAGAGCCAGGAACTCGCCATGGGCGCTGAGCAATATACCCCCACCCAGCAAACGCAAGGCGGGCAGTTTTACCTTGACCCTGAGCTGACGCTGTACGTTCAGGAGGTGGGCAACAAGCTGGCGAAGGTGAGTGATCGCCCTGACCTGCCCTACGAGTTCGTAATACTGAACAGCAGCGTGCCCAACGCCTGGGCTTTACCGGGGGGCAAGATTGCCATCAACCGGGGGCTGTTAACCAAGCTTGACGATGAGGCTCAGCTTGCGTCTGTACTAGGCCACGAGATTGTGCACGCGGCCGCAAGCCACAGCGTTCAACGGATGCAGACGGGGATGTTGATCAGTGCTGGCGTGGCTGGCCTTGGCTTTGCGCTGTCTGATAATCAGTGGGCCGGTTTGGTTATGGGTGGCGCAGCCGTGGGAGCACAGCTTGCGTTGGCTCAATACGGCCAGGGTGATGAACTGGAATCAGACCATTACGGCATGCTTTATATGAAGAAGGCCGGTTACGATCCGCAGGCGGCTGTGGAGTTGCAGGAGATCTTTCTTGAGATGTCCAAAGGCCAACAATCAGGATTTGTGGATGGCCTCTTTGCCACCCACCCCCCCTCCGCCAAGCGGGTTCGTGAGAACAGCGAACTGGTCAGCAAGATCGGCGGCGGTGGTTATCGTGGTGCCGATGTTTACCGAAAGAAAACCGCCACGTTACGTAAATACGAACCCGCCTACGAGGCCCACGATGAGGCGATGAAGCTGGCTACAGATGGGGATATGACGGCCGCATTGCAAAAGATAAACAAGGCGATTGAGATATTGCCCCGCGAAGCCATGTTCTATTCCCTGCGTGGCCGTATTTATCAGGAGCAAAAGCAAGACAAAAAAGCAGCGGCGGATTTCGAAAAGGCGGTGTCGCTTTACCCCGAGATGTTTGTGTATCGCCTCAACAACGGCTTAACGGCGCTGAGGCTTAACAATCTGGACGAGGCAAGGGAAAACCTGACCCAGGCCAACCAGGTTGTGCCCACGTCAATTGCGTTCCTGCGCCTGGGAGACATAGCGGTTAAAAATAACAACCGAAAAGACGCCATTGCTTATTACAGCACAGCGGCAAAATCCAACGGCGAGGTGGCCGAAGAAGCACGCAGAAAACTGGCTGTGATCACCCAATAAACGTTGGACAGGGCGCATCTGAAAAGGCCGAAACCCTCTGGGTTTCGGCCTTTTTCTTTTCCAGACAAAGGCTTGTCATCAACCCATCATTTTGCTGCGATCGTGAGTATTGACTTTTAGAGCAATAACTCTAAAAATCAATTATCAAGAACCACAAACGGATGACGAACATGTTAGCGAAGCGTTTTCAGCCTATGGCCTCCCACGCTCGACGCCTGTATGTAGAGCTGATGTTTCAGGTTATGGGGCGGGCTCTTCAGGCAATCAGTGAAGTTGACAGCGAGGTGCAAAGAGAAGCGCGAACGCTGCCTCAAGGCTTCCTGTTTGAAATGATGGTGATGCCCAATGGCTCAAAACTGATTGTTGAGCACATCGGCGAAGGCCGTTTTCACTATCACGGCGGCTCCGCCCCTCGCCCTATGGACGTATCCATCAGATTCAAACACCTGGCCCACGCCTTTCTGGTGATGTCATTCCAGGAAAAAACCGCCGTCGCATTTGCCAATGATCGCATGCTGGTAGACGGCGATGTGAGCTACGCAATGCGCATGACCAGAGTGCTTAACCGACTTGAATCGTTCATTCTGCCCAGGATTATTGCCAGGCGTGCGGTGAAAGAGTATCCGGAAAATTTGCACCTGCCTGAAAAACTGATCAGCGCCGCACAAATTTACCTGAAGGTGGCCACCCATTTCGTCCAGACAGCGAGAGCCTGATGACCAAGACTTACTATGAGTTTTTCTGCCCGGTAAAAGTCATTGCCGGCAAAGCCGCTCTTGAGCACATTCCTTACGAGTTGAATGGACTGGCAGCCAAGCGCCCGATGATCATCACGGATAAGGGCGTTCGTGCCGCTGGACTTCTCGAGCCGGTGATTACCGCCTGCGAAGAGAGTGGCCTGGACATCATCAGCATTTACGACGATGTACCACCTGATTCATCAACCACGGTAGTTCGTGATATCGCGGCCATTTATCGCAAGGAAAAGTGCGACTCCATCATTGCGATAGGCGGTGGTTCAGCCATAGACACCGGCAAAGCCGTTAACATCCTGGTTTCGGAAGGCGGTACGGATATTGCCAAATACACGGGTGCCGGCGTGCTCAAGCATCCGCTTAAGCCGTTTTTTGTGGTGCCCACCACCGCCGGAACCGGTTCGGAAGTCACGTCCGTTGCCGTTATTACCGATGAAGCCAAAGGCGTAAAACTGCCCTTCAGTTCATCCTACCTGCTGCCAAACGCGGCCATTATTGACCCGCGCATGACGCTGACACTGCCGCCTCACATTACCGCCGCAACGGCGATGGACGCGATGACCCACGCCGTCGAATCGTTCACCTGCATGGCAAAAAATCCGCTGAGCGATGCCTACGCCACGGCGGCCATAAAGAAAGTCAGTCAATCGCTGTTGCACGTTATGGACAACCCGAAAGACAGCCACGGCAGGCTGGAACTGGCACAGGCTTCCACCATGGCGGGCATTGCATTTTCCAACTCCATGGTTGGCCTGGTGCATTCTCTCGGCCACGCAACCGGCGCTATCTGCCATCTGCCCCACGGTCTTTGCATGAGCTTGTATCTGCCCTATGTGCTTGAGTACAACCTTGAGACCATCCGCGAACCGTTGGGTGAGCTGTTGCTGTATCTGGAAGGGCCGGAAGTATACGCCGCCACGCCCGCCAGCCGCCGCGCGGAAGCCAGCATTTCAGCACTGCGGTCGCTGAGGGACGCGCTCTACAAGCGCTGTCAGCTACCCCGTACCCTGAAAGAAACGGGCAAGGTAACCGAAGATCAGTTGGACCCTATTGCAGAAATGGCGCTGGACGACGGTTCAATCATGTTCAACCCGAAAGAAGTCACGTTGACCGACGCCCGCGCCGTTCTGCAGCGCGCCTGGGCCTGAAACGCCGGGCTCACTGCTGCGGCTGTGACGGGCCTTCGGCATAGATGGCATCCGGTTTGACCGGGGTCGCCATGCGGGCCAGTTGACGTTTCACCTGCGCTTTGAAATCGTTCAGCTGATCTTTGGCTATGCGCGTTGAGGTAGGTATATCGGCTGTTAGCGGGTTAACAGGATTGCCTTTTGCGTGAAATTCGAAGTGAAGGTGGGGCCCGGTGGTACGACCCGTATTGCCGGACAGCGCAATTTTCTGACCGCGCTTGACCCGCTGGCCCCGCTTCACCAGCACCTTGCTCAGATGCAGATAGCGTGTTTCAAAGGAGCCACTGTGCTTGATGTCAACGTAGCGCCCGGCATAGGGGTGATTGCCCACCCGGGTTACGGTGCCATCACCGGTGCTCATGACAACCGTGCCCATCGGCGTGGCCAGGTCAACGCCGTTATGGGGCGACTTGCGACCGGTGATGGGGTGCAAGCGATTGCGGTCAAACGATGAGCTGACTCTGAAGTGTCGAGAAGTTGGCCAGCGCAGGAACGCCGGGGCAATGCTGTCACCGTTTTCGTCATAGTAACTGCCATCCTCAGCCAGAAAAGCCTGGTAGGTGGTGGCACCCCGGTGCAGGGCAACGGCGTCGACCTGGCTGTTTCCGGTGGGCATCTCACCGGTCATTTCGCGGCCAACGAGCACCGAAAAACGATCACCTGCCCGCAGGCTGCGACGAAAGTTGAGCCGGTTTTTAAGCAAATGGCTGATCTCCACCACCTGCCGTTTGCTGAGCCCCGCTTTGAGACCAGAGACGTAAAAACTCCCCTGTACTTCTCCGGGCACGAGCGTCGATACCCAGTGGGTGTCGGATTCTATGTCGTGGTGCACAAACGCACCGTCATCCAGGCGGTCGAAGGTGACCTGACGGGCCGGATCGATCTGCAATGCCAATTGCTGCAAGCGGTGCTCTTCGTCATAGCGGAACGTCAGTTGAGTGCCGGGATGGAGTGTTTCCAGCGACAAAAATTCAACATCGGCTTCCAGCAGGCGATACAGCAAGGTAGCGCTGATATCCCGATCCGAAAAAATCTGACTCAGCGTATCGCCATCTTTGATCTGGTAGTGTTCCAGCGGCGGCGGACCGGGCGGCTTTTGCGGCGTATTGACCACCACGGCCGGGGTTTCAGCGGCGACGGCGTCCGTTGGTTTCACTGCAACGGCAGTATCGGTGTCGGTGTCCTTGGCTGCATCAGCGGAAGGGCTTGCAGGAGATGACGGCCCGGGGGCCGGTTGTTCTGTCAGCGCGACCTGCATCGCACCGGAGCGACCAGACACGGCAATCACGATGGCAATAATGAGCAATACAGCAAACGCAAACAGCATCCTGCGAGGGGTTGTCAACTGATCTCGAAACGACATGGCAATAAAAATCCTCTACGACAATAGTATCTTTTCGATGGCAAATTAAAACGGACGGCAAGCCTGGGTGCCTCGGGTAGTCGTGAATATTACACCAGTGTGCACGCGGGTCCCACAGGTGGTGGTGAGATTTGGTGAACCGCTCCTCATTCAGCCCATCGTTGAAAAGGAAGCGTTATAGCCTTATCGTCTCACAAAGCCTTACCTACCAGCCGTTGAATTTGTGATGTAGTCGAGTAACATTTTGGTTGTTTCTGGCAGGGATTTAGCCGGGTCGGTTCTTTCATGGACAGCATTGCCCACAGCCTGCAGAGAGCCTACTCAATGAAGCAACAACGATATCTTCGGCTAGCAGCTTGGGCGCAGCGTTTTGCCTGCCTGCCCTTGCTCCTCGCGTTCTCCATGGTCTCAAGCGCTGAACCTGCAAGCGGCCAGAAGGTGTTCCGGTTCAACGTGTCCCCCAATGGCTATCCGCCTTACATGATCGTGGATCAGGAAGCACCAACCGGCATTATGTGGGACGTTGTTTCGCTGATTTCAGCCCGTATCGGGGTCCGGATTGTTCCCCAGCAAATTCCCCGCAAGCGCGTTGATCAAATGTTGCTTGATGGCTATATCGATGGCACCTCGCGGGCCCGAGAATGGGTTCAGGAACCTGACAAGTTTCTGTTCACAAACCCGGTGGTGGATATCCAGGAGGTGTTCTTCACGCCAAAACACGCCGGCAAAACGTACCATTCTCCTGAAGATCTTTTTTCGAAAACGCTCGTAACCCATCTAGGCTACATGTATCCGGAACTGCAGCCGTATTTTGAATCCGGCGACATCAAGCGCTTCGATGTTTCCCGGGACAGGGACATGTTCAATTTTGTACTTCATGGTGACCGTTTTGATGCTGCGGTCGTGGATTTACTTGTGGGCAGGTGGATACTGAAAAACGAAGGCTTGCAGGATCTGTTTACAGTGTCTTCCAACAACATCAGTTCTTACGGTTTTCGGGTGATGTTCCGCAAAGAGAACCGGTCGTTCGTGGATAAGTTCAACGCTGAACTTGAGCGTATTCGCAAGAATGGCGAACTGGAAGCCATTCTTGCGAATTACCGGTAAATCACTGTTTTTTCTCCGAAAATCCGGGTTATTCAAGCCGTCTGAGCAGGAGCATGGGCGAAACACTCAGCACCGGGCTGAGCTGCCATCGACCGAATAACGCCAAAATCAACGCACTGATCACGGGAATGGGCAGCACCACCTGCCAATGCCAGCTAAACGCACCCTCAAACATCCGAAATTGCAGGGCCCAAACCGCAACTTCTGCCGCAGCAACACCAAGAACCCCGGCAAAGCCACCGAGCAACGCAAATTCAAGCACGGTGCTGCGCACCAGCAAGCTCTGGCGCCCCCCGAGCGTGCGCAAAAGTGCCCCTTCCCTCTGACGATCCTGAAGCGTCGCGCTGACGACTGCCGCCATAACCACCAGCGCGGCCGCCAATATCAGCACAAGGATCGCCTCTATGGCCTGAGTTACCTGCCGGACAATCTCCTGTATACGCTCAATAATGTTATCAATTTCCAATACGGAGACGGTGGGGAAACGTCGTGAAAACTCATTCAGCGCGTTTTTGCGGTCCCTTGGCAGATAAAAACTGGTTATCCAGGTGGCAGGCATATCCGTTAGGCCGCCCGCCGGAGGAAACGCCATGTAAAAATTGGGTTTCATGCTGTCCCATTGAACCGTGCGGATACTGGTCACCGCTTCGGTGACCTTGTCGGAACCAATGGTAAACGTGAGCTTGTCGCCCAGCGCCAGGCCTAGCTTTCCCGCCAGTTCTGCTTCCACGGATACGCCGTCTTTCTGGCCGGCTTCAAACCATCTGCCATCGACAATCGCGTTATCGGCCGGAAGCGAATCCATCCAAGTCAAGTTCAGTTCGCGGTTAAGAGCCCCTACTCGCTGATCTTTGCTCACCACCTCCTTTACAGGTTGGCCATTCAACTCCGTCAATCGGCCACGCACCATGGGATAAAGCTGATCCAGCGGTTGGCCGCGCTCTTTCCAGAAACCGGCAACGTCATCCACCGCATCGGGCGCAATGTTGATCAGGAAGTGGTTCGGCGCGTCATCAGGCAGTTGGGCCTGCCAATCGTCCAGCAAAGACGTGCGCACCAGAATCAGTGTTGTTGCGAGCATGAGCGTCATGGCAAATACCGCAATCTGGGACAAACTGGCCCTGCGATGCCGATAAAGGCCGACTAGAGCCAGTCGCCAGGCGTGCCCGCCGCCGCGAACCTTTCGCAGCATTGCGACGAGTATCCAACCTAAAAATGCCAGCAACGCGAGAAGCAGCGCAAGGCCGCCCAGCAAAGAAACCACCAGCGATAGCTCGCCGGCGTAAAGCCAAATCAAGCCGAACACGGCCACAAGCGCGATCAGCATATCCGGCCAGGCTTCCCGGCCGGTTTCGCCTGGCTGGCTGCGTAACACGCGCATGGCGGGTACGTTTTTCAGGCGCCGAATGGGTGGGTAAGCAAAGGCAAACAGTGACACCACAGCCGTTAGCAGAGCCGGCGTAAGTGCCGATGAATCCAGCTGAAACGCCACCGGCCTGCCCAGCGCTTCACCGAGCAGCAGGGTGAGTAGCCAGAACAGGGGAAGCGCTACAACAAAGCCACCAACCATGCCGGTAACACCCCAGAGCGCAAGGCGCTTCAGATAAAGCTGCCCAATACCTGCGCTGCCGAGGCCCAAGGTTTTCAGTAACGCGACAGTATCGCGCTGAGACAGAGCGTACTGGCGGCTTGCAACAGCCACCGCCACGGCGGCCAGCAACACCGCCAGGCTGCCGCCTAACAACAGAAAACTCTCGGACCGGTCCAGTGAGCGTGACAAGGTTTCACCATCGCGAACGCCTTTCCACTCCTGGCTTGGCCCGAGTTGCGGTTGCAGCCACTTGTAGTAGTCGTCAAGCGCCGCTTCCTTACCCGCAAACAGATAGACATACTCCACCCGGCTGCCTTCCTGGACAACGCCAGTAGACGCTACATCGTCTGCGTGCATCATCACTCTGGGCGCAAGAGCAGCCAGGCTGAACCCGCCATCGGGTTCGCGCAGCAGCAAGCCGGAAACCGTCAGATTGCGATTGCCCACTTCCAGCGTGTCACCGAGGCCGATCTTCAACAGCTTCAGCAGGCGAGGATTAATCCAGATTTCCCCGCGCGCCGGCCCGTGCTTTATCTGCTCCCGGGAACCTTCGGAATCGCCTTGAATCTCAAGTTCGCCGCGCAAGGGGTATTCGTTGCTGACGGCCTTTACCGACACGAGCTGAAAGGCGTCATTGCCAAGCACCATGGTCGAGAACTCAACCATGCGGCCGGTTTCCAGCCCGCGTTTTACCGCTTCGGCAATCCAGGGTTCGGGCACGGGGCGCCCGTCTTCCGCCTCCAGCTGTCTGTCTGCCGCCAGGAACGAGCTGGCAGAAGACACCAGAGTGCGTTGTAACTGGCTGGCGAACAGGGCAATGGTCGCAACAGTGGCTACGGCAATAATTAACGCCGCCAGTACCACTCGCACATCGCGTTCACGCCAGTCGCGACGCACAGACATCAGTTTTTTTGCAGCCGTCATCAGTCTGTGAGCTCCCTGCGCGTAACCGGTTCGGTTAACTCGCCTGCCTCAATGTGAAATTGCCGGGCGCAGCGTGCTGCCAGTTGCTCATCGTGAGTGACCATCACCAAGGTGGTGCCCTGCTCCTGATTCAACGCCATCAACAGATCCGAGATGTCCTGGCCGGTTCGGTTGTCGAGATTGCCCGTAGGCTCGTCGGCAAAAAGGATGGCAGGGTTTGAGGCAAACGCCCGGGCGATGGCAACTCGCTGTTGCTCGCCACCGGATAGCTGGCGTGGCGTATGGGCAAGTCGCTCACCCAACCCTACCCGTTCAAGAAGCTCACGGGCGCGCATTTCTGGCGCATCCATGCTTGCAAGTTCCAACGGCAACATCACGTTCTCAAGTGCTGTGAGCGCCGGCAACAGCTGGAACGATTGAAAGACAAACCCTACCCGGTGGGCACGCAATCGGGCGCGTTCGTCTTCGCTCAGACCACTGATCACAGAGCCGTCGAGTTCCACGGTTCCCTCCGTTGGCGTATCAAGGCCCGCAAGCAACCCTAGCAGCGTGGTTTTACCGGAACCGGAACGGCCTACAATGGCTACGGATTCTCCCCGATTGATTTCAAGACTGACCCCCTTCAAGATCGTCAACGTATCGGTTTCCAGGCTGACGCGGTGGGTCAGGTTTTCAACGCGCAATGTGGGGCGTTGGCTATCAGGGTTTATAGTCTGCATGTTGCTCGCGGGGCTCCCGAAAAAAGCACGTTCATTTACAAAGGTATACGGATTGCTTATGCATACGGTAATGCTGTTTGTCAGATCAATCGCATTTTTTGCAGCGACATTGTTTGCCGTGCCGGTTATGGCTGGCCAACAAACGCTTCTGATCGTCGGTGACAGCCTCAGCGCTGCCTACGGTGTGCCGTCGGATAGTGCCTGGGTGCAGCTTTTGCGCCATCGCTTGCAAAGCAACGGCTTGAGCGACTGGACCGTGGTAAATGCCAGTATCAGCGGCGAAACCACAGACGGTGGGGTTCGCCGGCTGCCGGCGTTACTGGAGAAGAATAATCCCTCCGTGGTGATCATCGAGCTGGGTGGTAATGACGGCCTTCGCGGCTTTCCACCCAACGTTATCAAATCCAACCTGACGACCATGGTTGAGGGCGCTCAGGACTCCGGTGCCCGGGTCATTCTGATTGGCATGCAGATACCGCCGAACTACGGCCAGCGCTATACCACGATGTTTTCAGACATCTTTCCAGCGCTGTCAGACAGCCACAACACGGCTCTGGTTCCCTTCTTTCTGGATGGAATTTACGACCAGGACAACCTGATGCAGGATGATGGCATTCACCCGACGGCCGAGGGCCAACCAAAGCTGCTCGAAAACGTGTGGCCGGTACTTAGCCCCCTGCTTGAATAAACATCACTTTCCACCCCACTCCATCACATTCCATCGCATTCCATCACACCACGCCCCGCAGAAACGCCAATGCCCGGCGTTCAGACCAGTAATAGCCGTCGTGGCCGTGTTCCACAAACCCGACATGGCCGCCCCATCGTGGCGCCTCCAGGCGCACATGGGCGCCGAGCACAGAAGGCGACTCCGGAAAGCATTTTCGTGACAGAAACGGGTCGTCCGCTGCATTAATCATCAACGCCGGCACCCGAATATCGTTCAGCCTGCCCAATGCAGAACACTGGGCCCAGTAATCTGCGGCGTCCCGGAATCCGTGCAACGGGGCAGTATAACGATCATCAAATTGATGAAAACTCTGGATGGACCCAAAATCCTCAACATCAATAAGATCCGGAAATGTTTGCGACTTTTCGTCCATTTTTACGCGAAGATCTTTCAAAAATCGCTGCATGTAGATTTTTCGGCTGGGCCGCGCCAGCATATCCGCGCTGCCGGCAAGGTCACAGGGTACGGAATAGGCAACGGCACCGCAGATTCTGCTGTCAACGCGCTCACCCTGCTCACCGAGATATAACAGCGTGAGGTTTCCGCCCATGCTAAAACCCGAGAGAAACGCGGTGTCGTAGCCTTGCGCAAGGCCATGGCGCACAACCTGACGCAGATCCTCAGTGGCGCCGCTGTGATAAAACCGGGGTTGCCGGTTCATCACACCACCACAGGAGCGGAAGTTCCAGGCCAGAACATCCCAGCCTTTCGCCAACAATGCCCGAGTCAGCCCCAGCACATACGGCCGACGGCTATGCCCTTCCAGCCCGTGGGAAATGATTGCCAGGCGATGGCTGCCCTGACGGTGCCAATCGAGATGCAGCTCATCGTCGTCAGCGGTGGGGAGCACTTCCGATACCGGTTCCTGCACGCTTACCTTGCGGAACAGCGATGGCCACACCGATTGCAGGTGACCACTGCGCAACCAAGGCGGTGGACGATATTGATGAGCCATACTGGAGTACAAATTTTGACCTTTTATATCACGGGGTTGACCGAGTAATTGAAAGTGCTTAGTATGCCGTTCGACTAGACGCTGTTCCCTGATAGCTCAGTTGGTAGAGCAACGGACTGTTAATCCGTTTGTCGCTGGTTCGAGCCCAGCTCGGGGAGCCATTTTTTCAGAATACCTGCCTCAGAACACCTGCTTTCGCTGCATGAATTCCGTTAACACGCGGAACATCGAAAATCCGTCCTCAGTACCAATAAGCTCACGTATGGAATGCATGCCGAACTGTGGCACGCCAATATCCAGCGTTGTTACCCCCAGGTTAGACGCCGTCAGTGGCCCGATTGTGCTTCCACAACCCATGTCACTGCGCACAACAAACGTCTGGTGCGGTATTCCCAGTTCATCACTGATATTCCGGTAAACAGCGGCTGAGCGGCTATTGGTTGCGTAACGCTGGTTATGATTCACCTTGATAACCGGGCCCTTATTCAGAATGGGGCCGTGATTTTCATCGTGCTTGTCTATGTAGTTCGGGTGAACACCGTGGGCATTGTCGGCTGAAATCATCATGGAACGGGCGATGGCTTTTGCCTTGCCGGCGCCACACCAGCGATCAAGAACCGCACTCAGAAACGGCCCCTGCGCGCCTTCGGCGGATACGCTGCCCACTTCCTCGTGGTCGTTACACACCAATAACGCGGCCTCTTTGCCCGAAGCGTTTAACAAAGCGTGCAGGCCAATGTAACAACTGAGGAGATTGTCGAGCCTCGCAGAGGCAATGAATTCATCACGCAGCCCCACAAACCCGGCGTCCTGAGCGTCGTAAAAGCTCAGCTCATACGCCAGAATTTTGCGTACCTTGATGCCGGATTCGCTCACAATTTGCTGGCTTAAAAGCTCGTCGAAACGGGTGGTATCGTTTTCCTCAGTCTGCATCAATACCGGCGGAAGGTCAGTTTGAGCGTTCACCGTGCGGTTGCTGTTGGCTTCCCTGTCCAGATGGATGGCAAGGCTGGGAATGAACGCGACCGGCTTGCCGAAATCAACCAGCGTGTCACTGACGTTGTTATGGCCGTCAAGAAACGTCACTCTTCCTGCCAGCGAGAGGTCGCGATCGAACCAGGGGTTCATCAGCACACCCCCATAGACTTCAACGCCGAGCTGGAAAAAGCCTTTGCGCCGCAGTTCGGGGTTGGGCTTCACCTTCAGGCACGGGCTGTCGGTATGCGCGCCCACCATGCGAATCCCCGATGCCGCTGCGTCTTGAGCACCGGTACGAAATGCCACAATCGAGGAGCCGTTGCGAATAACGTAATAGCCGCGATTCTGGCCAACAGACCAGTCATCTTTTTCATCCAGCTCTTCGAAGCCTGCCGCATCCAGCAGGTTTTTCATGGTTGCCACAGCGTGCCAGGGTGTGGGTGATGCGTTCAGAAACGTCAGTAAATCTTTGTTGAATTCAGCGTGTTCCATGATGTCCCTGATAGAATAAGAGTTACCATAACAGTATGGCATGAAGCCTTAACGGCTCATACCAGTGCGACAGGCATTAATCCGCTGTGCCATTAAGGCCGCGCCCTTTCGCCAACAATCACTACACGGAGCCCGACATGTCCGCACCACGATTTCTCGACATCGAATATTGCCAGACCGACGACGCGCTGTTTCCGGTCGCGATGGCCTGGTCACTGGAAGATGGCCAGATGAAAACGGTGGTGATTGCCCCGGTGGATGAATGGCTGCCGGAAGACGGCGATTTTGGCGATCTGGATCTGCACTATCTCGCAGAACAGGGTGTGCCTTTGATCGAGCTTGTCCATGAACTGCATCAGGATCTGCCAGACCAGACAGTCTACGTAGACGGGCTGGACCCGGACGAGATTCTGGTGGATATGATCTTCAGCGCTATGGAACAGGAAGCCCCCTTTGAAGTGGCTCCGATAACAGACTTGATCATCGGCATGAGCAGCGACGCTCTGGAAGACCGCCGCCGCCAATTGTTGTTTGAAGAAGGTCTTGAGCCACAGTTGCCGGAAAACGGTGTCTACGCCCTGCTTTTGATGGCCCAGGAAGAAGGCCTGTTTGACGAGGCCTGACTTCTTGCCTGGAGCCGCACACCGTTATGCGTTATGACGGATGTGCCAACACCGGTGAATCCGCGCGTTCCTTTGAAAATCCTTATCCAGGGTGCTGAGGGTTACTTCCTCGATCTCAAACTCCGAGGCGAGCTCCTCATCAAGCTTGAAACGCCGGAAATTGCTGGAAAAAATCAGCAAGCCGTCGGAGCTTAACCTGGCCATTGCCTGGCGGATCAGCTTGGCGTGATCTTTCTGAACGTCCAGAATGTCCGCCATACGGGCAGAGTTGGAGAACGTTGGCGGATCCATGAAAATCAGATCGTAGAGCTGATCCGGCTTTGGCCTGGCCGCAAGCCAGGCCAGGCAGTCTGTTTGCTCCACTTTGTGTTTTTGGGGATCGGCCTTGTTCAGTGCCAGATTTTCTTGCGCCCAGCCCACGTAGGTTTTCGAAAGATCCAGGCTCAACGAACGGCTGGCTCCGCCGGCAACCGCATGAACCGTGGCCGCACCGGTATAGCAGAACAAGTTCAGGAAGCGCTTACCGCGAGCGTGTTGCTGAATCCAGTGGCGCACCGGGCGATGGTCGAGAAACAAACCGGTGTCGAGATAATCCTTGAGATTCACCCTCAGTGTGCAACCGTGCTCCTGAACCTGAAAGAATTCACCGCTGACATCCTGTTTTTCGTACTGGTTCGTTCCTGTTTGTCGCTGCCGTTGCTTCGACACCATCTGATCCCGCTCAATGCCTAGTGCTTCAGGGATAACGGCCAGGGCTTCGGCCAGACGCTCACGTGCTGAACGCTCATCGATCGATTTGGGCGCCACGTATTCCTGCACGTGCACCCAGTCCTCATAGATATCAATCGCCAGGGCATACTCTGGCATATCCGCATCGTAAAGGCGGTAGCAGCTTATTTCCTGTTTACGCGCCCACTGGCCTATGGTCTTCGTATTTTTTTTCAGCCTGTTGCGCAGCATGGCCGCGCGCTCTTCATTGGCAATTCGTGGCAGAATTTCCCCCGGTGCCACCGGGTCTCGTGGAGTGCGTACGCTGGCTTCGTCAATGGTAAACAGCAAAAGCTGAGCGGGAAGCTTGCCGTTAAACAGCTTGTACTGTTTGAAACTGCGCAGACCGATTGACTTGCCAAACTCCGGAGCACCGGTAAACACGCCAAGCTGCCAACCTGTGGCGGCCTTTTTTACAGCATCGCCTAGTGACTCATACAGGCTTGCAAGGGCTTTTCTGTCGCTCATGCGCTCGCCGTATGGAGGGTTAACCAGAACCAGACCGGTGTCTGCGCGATCGTCTCCCAGCGCCAGCTCCTCGATCGGACGGACCTGAAACTCGATCAGGCTTTCAAGGCCGGCACGTTGGGCGTTATTTTGTGCGGTGGAAATAACCCGACTGTCCTGATCAAAACCCGAAAATCGGGGCACCTTGCCTTGTTTGCCTTCATAGGCGCGCTTTTCCGCTTCCTGGCGCAAAGACAGCCAGCTTTGAGGTTGGTGTCCTAACCATTTTTCAAAGCCGAAATGCTCCCGACGACGGCCCGGAGCAATATCCAGCGCCATCATGGCGGCTTCGATCACCAAAGTGCCCGAGCCACACATAGGATCGACAAAGTCGCCGCCTGCGGCTGCGATTTCAGGCCATCCGGCTCGCATCAGCAGTGCTGCCGCAAGGTTTTCTTTCAAAGGCGCCTGGCCCTGTTCCGTGCGATAGCCACGCTGGTGCAAGCTGTGGCCGCTGATATCAATACCCAGTGCAAGCCTGCCACGATGCAACCGGGCCGACACGGTCACATCCGGCGCCTTTGCGGCGACCGCCGGGCGCTTGCCGCCGCTGACTGTGAAACGATCCACAATGCCGTCTTTTACTCTCTGGGCGCCAAACTGAGTGTTGCGGATGGCTTCATTCTCGCCGATAAAATTGACGCGAAAGCTGCCATCAACGGAGATGTGCTGCTGCCAGTCAAGATGAACCACACCATCGTAAAGCTCATCGGCACTGGTGGCGGCGACTTCATCGACGTGAAGAATCACCCGGTTTGCAAGACGCGACCACAGGCAGGCCCGATAACCGGCTTCCAGCGGGCCCTCTACCCAGGCGCCAGCCGGCGCGTTTCTCACCAGCCCCAGACCAAACGTGCTGAGCTCGTCCGCCAGAAGGTACTCAACACCCTTTGGGCAGGTTACAAAAAAGACAGATTTGGACAAGTTCAACTCCAGGTTCATGGGTCATTCGCGGCAAGTCGCGGTAATAAGTCCCGGGAATCACGGCGGTCATAGGTTTCGGGCGGTTCTTCTATTCCAAATAAGTCTAAAAAAAACTTTAATAGGCTAAATTGATAGTGTACTTCCACTCAAGGTTGAGCTTACCTTGTAGATGACGCGTCGTTCGGGAAGGCTAAACACCTTCCGTTAACAGGATCCTGACTGCTCTGGCTGAAGCTGGCAATAGTGAGTTATCCCCGAGTGGATTTCACATGCCGCAGCCACTGCAGAAGTGTACACGCTTGTTCTGTTAATCCATTAGTGAGGAACGACATGAAAAGACAGAAAAGAGACATGTACGCTCGTGCATTCAAGCGGGGTTATCTCGCTGGCGTGTCCGGCAAATCCAAAGACAGCTGCCCGCTCGAGCAAGCAGAAGTCCGTCAGGAATGGTTGGGCGGTTGGCGTGAAGGCCGCACAGACCAATGGGAAGGCATGACCGGCGTTTCCGGCATCCATAAATTGTCAAACGTCACCACCGCGTGATTTTTGCGCAAAGCCCGTAGTCTTAATAATATGGTCTATTGAGGCCATGGAAAGGGCCCGCCAAGCGGGCCCTTTTTTATTTCGCACACCCACTATCTGAGCCGCCGAATCGCCTCAACGGCGCTGCCGATCAGTTCCGGCCCGTGGTAAATAAACCCCGTATAAAGCTGAACCAACTGTGCGCCCGCGCGGATCTTTTCAGCCGCACTTTCGCCATCCATAATGCCGCCCACACCAATAATCGGCAGTTCGTCACCTAACTCTGCGTACAGCCCCTGAATCACCCTTATCGATGCCTCACGAACCGGAGCACCACTGAGCCCCCCTGCTTCGTGCGCGTGAACATGGCCTGCAACGGCATCTCGGCTTACGGTTGTGTTCGTGGCAATCACACCGTCCATGCCAGCCTCTTTCAAGGCCGAGGCGACGAACCGAATGCCTTCATCGTCCATATCCGGGGCAATTTTAACGGCCACGGGTACGTAACGACCAAACCGGTGTTGACACTTGAGTTGCTCATCCTTGATGGCGTGCAGAAGCCCCATAAGGGAGTCACCAAACTGAAGATCCCGTAAACCGGGCGTGTTGGGTGAAGACACGTTCACCGTGATGTAGTCCGCACGAGTGTATACCGCTGAAATTCCCTTGCGATAATCCGACTCGGCTTCCTCGTTTGGCGTGTCTTTGTTCTTGCCTACATTGATACCGAGAATGCCCTGATAGTTGCGCTTATCCACGCGTTCGAGCATGTGTGTCAGGCCTTGGTTATTGAACCCCATTCGGTTAATGATGGCCTGATACTCCGGCAACCGGAACATGCGGGGCTTCGGGTTGCCGGGTTGCGCAAGCGGCGTAACGGTTCCAACTTCGATAAACCCGAACCCAAGTGCTCCCAGAGCATCCAGATGATCTGCGTTTTTATCCAGCCCTGCCGCAAGCCCGACCGGGTTCGGGAATTCCAACCCCATTACCTTTACTGGCAGATTTTCTGTTTTCGGTGAAAAAGCTCCCAGCACGCGCAATCGATGCGCCAGGTCAAGACCGTTTAACGCAACACAGTGGGCCTGCTCGGGTGATAGTCGAAAAAGCAGGTTGCGGATAACGCCGTACATCTGACAACTCCTCAATAAAACGTGAGCGCGAGTATACCGGAAGTTTTCCACAACGGCCCGATCCTGCAAAAGCAGAGCTAAACAACTGTATCCTTGAGCCCTCGGGGGCTTTTCCACGGAATCTGTGGATAACCCTGTTGAAAATCGCGGGTCAACGTTGCCAATCCCTTGTAATCTGCGCCAGCCTACAGATTGATCATTTTTTGACCAGTTTATTTTTACATATTTTTCAGATAGTTACAGTGATTTTTTATTAAGCAAAAGAAAAACTGAACAATCTGTTATTTATCCGGGACATTGCTATGATGTGCATAAATTAAACAAAAGAAGTCTCAGAAATACACCATGGCAGAGCATGATCAATAACTCGCAACCAGAATCATCGGCACAGAGCCAGCGCGAAACGCTCGCGAAGGAAATGAACGCGGCGTCGCGGGTTACGATCATAGGAATGATTCTCGACATTATTTTGGGAGTCGTTAAGGTTATTGCAGGCACGCTTTTCCATTCCCAGGCTCTTGTGGTTGATGGCATTCATTCTTTTACGGATGTCGCATCCGACGTTGTTGTACTGGGGGTGATGAAGGTCTCCCGCCAGGAACCCGATGACAACCATCCCTACGGTCATCAACGCATTGAAACCTTCGGCACTCTGGTGCTCGGCAGTATCCTCATTGCGGTCGGTGCAGCGCTCGCCTGGGAAAACACCCTGAGGCTGATAGAGGGGAACATCGGTTCCGTTCCCGAATGGCCGGTACTGATCGCCGCCGGCGTGTCGGTTGCAGGCAAGGAATGGATCTTTCGCTATACCCGACGTGTCGGCCAGGCCATACGCTCGGATCTGATTATTGCCAATGCTTGGCACAGCCGTACCGATGCGTTTTCTTCCGCAGTGGTTCTGGTTTCAACGGCTGGCGCCATGCTTGGACTTGTGTGGCTGGACCTGCTTGCGGCCGTTGTGATTGCAGCCATCATTATTCACGTCGGCTGGAAATTCACCTGGGACAGCGTTCAGGAACTGGTGGACACCGGGCTTTCCCCTGACGATACCGACATGTTGAAAACCATCGCCCGCAATACCGACGGCGTTCTCAACGTGCATGAGCTTCGCAGCCGCCTCATGGGGCAGGATATTCTGCTGGATATTCATCTGGTTGTGCGGCCAGAAATCAGCGTATCCGAAGGGCATCAAATTGGCATGCAGGTGGTTGCCGGCATGCGTAATGCACTGGATAGCATTCTCGACATCAACTTTCACATTGACGCCGAAAACGACGAGGATCAGCTCCCGACAACGGAAAAACTGCCCTCCCGGGCGGACGTGACAAGCATCATTACGGAGCATCTGGGAGAAATCCCCCAACGCAGCCGATTGAGGCTTCACTACCTCAGAAACAAGCTGCACCTGGAGATTTTTCTGGATGAACACGATCCGCAGACGGTCTTTACGCCGGAAAACATCCGGCAACATCTGGACGGTTATCCCTGGTTTGGCAGTGTGAGAATCTGGGTAGCCGGCCCGTAAGCCTGCTGCTCACCACTCGCTCACAACTGGTTAGCCATTACCGCCGGCGGTTCTCTTCCATACGTGAAAGAAACTCCTGCATGATCAGCGTGTAAAGCTCGCCGCCAAGGAAAAGATCTTCCACACCCGCATCAATGCTCGGGTTATCGTTGACTTCGATCACCGCAACCCGGTTTCCAGACTGCTTGATGTCCACGCCGTAGAGACCGTTACCAATCAGCCGCGTGGAATTCAGCGCCGCCTGTATAACGTTTCTTGGCACTTCGTACGTGGGCATGGTTTCAAACCCACCGCTTTCACTTTTTGATTCGCCATGCTGATAGATCTGCCAATGGCCTTTTACCATCATATATTTACAGGCGTAGATTGCCCGCCCGCCCAACACACCTATGCGCCAATCGTAATCTGTGTACAGATACTCCTGCGCCAGTACCAGTGCCGATTGCCGAAACAGATCTTTTAACCCGGCCCGCAGAGATTTTTCATCCTCGGCCTTGTTCACGCCCCGGGAAAAAGCGCCATCCGGTATCTTGATCACCACCGGAAAGCCAAGCTCCTGAACCACCTGCTCCACAGCGTCTTTCTGATCTTTGGACAGAATCAGGGTTTTCGGTGTCGGTATTTTGTTGTTTTTCAACAGGTCGGCCAGAAACACCTTATTGGTGCATTTAAGGATCGACGCAGGGTCGTCAATGACGACCATGCCCTCTGCCGCCGCCTTGCGAGCAAAACGATAGGTGTGATGGTCAATGGCGGTGGTTTCACGGATGAACAGGCCGTCGTATTCCGGCAAACGCATATAGTCTTTACGCGTAATCTGCTCCACGTTGATACCCAGCTTTCGGCCGGCCTTTTCAAAGCGTTGCAGCGCGACGGCATCACTGGGCGGCATTTCCTCTTCCGGGTTCACCAGAATCGCAAGGTCAAACCGATAGCGGCGGCGGGTTCTCGGTTTACGCCACACCATGCTGCTGAACCGATCCAACGCAGAAGCAAAGAGATCCTGCTCACGCTCATCCAGATCCGCGGGCGCGGCCGGTTTCATGGATTCAATTTGCCAGGTTTTCCGGCGCCGGAAAACCACTTCCAGAATCGGACTGGGGAACCGGTCAAACAGGGCCCGAGCCACGGGTTTAAGATCCGGGTGCTCGGTTTGCCCGAAATAGGTACGGATACGAACTTCGTGGGTGGCGTTGCGTGCGTCACTGGCCGGATCGATGGCCGAGCCGGCCGAATCAAGCCAGTTTACGACGCTGGCATCCAGATCTTCGAGTTCAAGTGAAAACAGCCCCTTGCGGCCCAGATCGTTAAGCGTCATTACCGAGGGCACAACGTGGTGCCCGCGAGCTTCGGCCAGCAGTGAGCAATAGTAACCGCGGCTCAGGTATTTGGCGCTCTGGCACAGGTTGATAACGCGTACCCGGCTGTTAGCCGGCGCTGCAAACTGGAGGTACTGATCAAAACTCAGCACGTCTTCACTGGGGTAATACGGTGCCCAGTCTTTGGTGCGGTCGACAACGATAAGCAAACGGGACATTAATGGCGCTCCTCCCTGGAGTTAATTGCCAACAAACCGGCCGCAACAATACGCCGCGGCGGGTGCCGGAACAATGCAAAGATAATGCGTGCTTTTACGCATAATCAGCTTATATTCCTGCACTCAACTCTCTACCATAATAGCGGCATTCGGGGAGCCTACCAGTGAACCCCCGCCGATAATCTCAAGGCCGCCTTAACCATGTCTGATCTGCACTTCCGGCAAGCCACCAGCGATGACCTGAACGCGCTTATGCGACTGGAGAATCGTTGTTTTACAGAAGACCGGCTTTCTCGCCGCAGCTTCCGGCGTTTTCTGGACATGCCCAGGGACAGATTGATTGTGGCGGATGCCCGGAGTGAGACTGGGGTTGATAATGATGATGGTGATGGCAGTGAGGGTGAGCACGAACTGCTGGGGTACTGCCTGGTTTTGATGAGCGCGGCTACGCGTATGGCGCGCATTTACTCCATTGCGGTTCTGCCAACCGCGCGTGGTCGTGGCATTGGTGAAAAGCTGGTAAAAGCGGCTGAACGTGAAGCGGCAGACGCCGGTCGTATTCTAATGCGGCTGGAAGTTCGGGAAGATAACAGCGGCGCCATTGCGCTATACAACCGCCTGGGTTATCGCCAGTTCGGTACGTACCGGGACTATTACGAAGACCACGGGACGGCTCTGCGTTTTGAGCGCCGCATCCTGTTTTACGAGCCGACACGGGCGTTCCTCCCGGTGCCCTATTATCCTCAAACCACGGACTTCTCGTGCGGGCCCGCTGCGTTAATCATGGCAATGGCCGCGTTGGACGAGCAGCAATCACTCACCACCCTGGAAGAGCTCAGGATCTGGCGGGAAGCGACAACCATTTTCATGCTGGCGGGTCACGGCGGCTGCGGCCCTCACGGCCTTGCACTCTCCGCCTGGAACCGGGGCTTTAACGCCAGCGCGTGGATCAGTACCGAGGGCCCATTATTTCGGGATACCGTCCGGAACGACGATAAAAAACGGGTTCTGGAACTGGTGCACGAAGGGTTTCTCCACGACATGGGCAAAACCGGCATCCAGCTACATCATGATCCCCTCACCCTTGAAGCCATGGAGCAAGCGCTGCTTGACGGCCAGATCCCGGTGATTCTGATCAGCACCTGGCAACTGAATCGGAGCCGAGTACCCCACTGGGTGACCGTATGCGCCATCGACGAGGAGTTTGTGTATCTGCACGATCCGGAGATCGACGTAGACGACGGCGAAACCGTGGCCGACAAACAGTACCTCCCGGTGGATAAACGGGTGTTCAGCCAGATTTCACGGTACGGCCGCAACCAGCCACTCCAGGCCGCCGTGATTGTCGGCCCGAAACGCCCAGAAAGTCTCTGAGGCGAGCTTAGCCAGTTCGAAGCGCGGCTTCTTTCAGCCCTGAAATTTCATCCCGCAGACGGGCGGCGCCTTCGAAATCCAGATCCGATGCGGCTTTGTACATTTTGTCTTCAAGGCGCGACATTTCTTTAAGCAACTCTGCCGGCGACCGATTGCCAACCGTGGAGCGGTAGCGTTCAGCCTCTTCAGCCGCCTTGTCTCCGGGCCGCGCGGATTTATTTCTGCCACGGCCTCCGCTGCTAGCGCCTTCCATGATGTCCGCAATCTTTTTGTTGAGCCCTTGCGGTGTAATGCCGTGGGCTTCGTTGTGCGCCGCCTGCTTTGCACGCCGGCTATCGGTTACGTCAATGGCGCGCTGCATGGAACCGGTTATCCTGTCGCCGTAAAGAATCGCCTTGCCGTTAAGGTTTCGGGCCGCACGGCCAATGGTCTGAATCAGCGAGCGCTCGGAGCGCAGAAAGCCTTCTTTGTCGGCGTCCAGAATGGTGACCAGAGAGACCTCGGGCATATCCAGGCCTTCGCGCAGCAGGTTGATGCCGACAAGCACATCAAACTCGCCCCGACGGAGATCGCGGATGATCTCTACCCGCTCCACCGTATCTATGTCCGAATGCAAATACCGCACGCGAATATCGTGCTCCATCAGAAAGTCCGTGAGATCTTCGGCCATACGCTTGGTCAGCGTGGTCACCAGCACCCGCTCGTTGACTTTCACCCGGGAGTGAATTTCCGAGAGTAGATCGTCTATCTGTGTGGACGCCGGACGCACTTCAATTAGTGGGTCCAGCAGGCCGGTTGGCCTGACAACCTGCTCCACCACCTGTCCTGCGTGCTCGGCTTCGTAATTGCCGGGCGTGGCCGAAACAAAGATCATCTGGGGCGCTATCCGCTCCCATTCATCAAACCGCATGGGGCGGTTATCCAGCGCCGACGGAAGTCGAAAACCGTACTGTACAAGGGTTTCCTTTCGAGAGCGGTCGCCTTTGAACATGGCGCCAATCTGCGGAATCGTCGCGTGGGACTCGTCGACAATCAGCAACGCGTTCGCAGGCAGGTAATCAAACAATGTTGGGGGCGCCTCACCGGGTTGCCGGCCCGAAAGGTAGCGAGAGTAGTTCTCGATGCCGTTGCAATAGCCCAGCTCGTTCATCATTTCCATGTCGTAACGTGTACGCTCTTCCAGCCGCTGGGCTTCCACCAGGCGATTGTTATCGCGCAGCTGCGGTAAGCGCTCATCCAGCTCTATTTTTATGTGCTCAACGGCATCCAGCACTTTCTGGCGCGGCGTTACGTAGTGGGACTTGGGATAAATCGTAATCCGTGGAACGCGTCTGAGTACTTCGCCGGTGAGCGGATCAAAATAACTGAGGTTTTCCACTTCATCATCAAACAGCTCAATGCGGACCGCTTCCTTCTCTGACTCCGCAGGGAACACATCAATCACATCACCACGCACCCGGTAATTGGCACGGTGGAACTCAATATCGTTCCGGGTGTACTGCAGCTCAGCCAACCGATGCAGAACGTGCCGCTGGTCAATTTTGTCGCCTCTGTCCAGGTGCAACATCATTTTCAGATAGGACTTCGGATCACCCAGGCCGTAGATGGCCGATACCGTTGCCACAATAATCGCATCCGGGCGCTCGAGCAGCGCTTTGGTTGCAGACAATCGCATCTGTTCAATGTGCTCGTTGATGGACGCGTCTTTCTCGATGAAGGTATCAGACGACGGAACATAGGCCTCCGGCTGATAGTAGTCGTAGTAAGACACGAAATACTCAACGGAGTTATCGGGAAAAAACTCGCGGAACTCGCCATACAGCTGTGCGGCCAGGGTTTTATTGTGGGCCATGACAATAGTTGGTCGCTGCACCGCTTCTATAACCTTGGCGACAGTATAGGTTTTGCCAGAGCCGGTAACACCCAACAACGTCTGGTGCGCCAGGCCGGAATGTATACCGTCCACCAGCCCGGCAATGGCTTTTGGCTGGTCGCCCGCAGGCTCGAACGGTGAATCAACTTTGAACAGGCCGCTTTCACCGGCATTACTGGAAACAGTACTGGAAACATTACTGGCCATAATTGGCAAACAACCTCCGCTTACACGAAATACGTATCCTGACCAAATCCTGTCGCTGCACGACTTGGCCTCAGAGAGAAATTTATTGTTACGCCGGCTTCATGGTACCATCATTGCGATCGACGGCTGGGCGAAAATCAGCCGCCTCCCAAGGCATGGAAGGCAAGGATTCAGACACCCCGCCGGTCACAGACCTATCAGATGCAGCTTTAAGGAGCGCAAGTTTGGACCTTCAACTTTCCAGCCGAGTACAGGCAATCAAGCCATCTCCCACCCTCGCAGTCACCAATAAAGCGGCGGAACTGCGTGCCGCGGGCCACGATATAATTGGCCTTGGTGCTGGCGAACCCGACTTCGATACGCCGGATCACATCAAACAGGCTGCTATCGAAGCCATTAAAAACGGCCAAACCAAATACACTGCGGTTGATGGTACGCCGGCCCTCAAGAAAGCGATTATTGCGAAGTT
Source organism: Marinobacter antarcticus (assembly GCF_011049865.1). Lineage (GTDB taxonomy): Bacteria > Pseudomonadota > Gammaproteobacteria > Pseudomonadales > Oleiphilaceae > Marinobacter > Marinobacter antarcticus_A. The sequence goes on from NZ_DRGY01000106.1 coordinate 49,781, forward strand.
CAAACGAGACAATGGTCTGGAATACGAAGCCAACCAGATACTGGTTTCAAGTGGGGGCAAACAGAGCTTTTTCAACCTCGCGCTGGCTCTGCTTAACGCCGGCGACGAAGTCGTTATTCCTGCGCCCTACTGGGTATCCTACCCCGATATGGTTCTGGTTGCTGAGGGCAAGCCGGTTATCATCGAAACCGGCGCCAAAACGCGCTTCAAGATAACTCCGGAACAGCTGGAAAACGCCATTACCGAGCGCACCCGCCTGTTTGTGATCAACAGCCCTTCCAACCCCAGCGGCATGGCTTACACACTGGAAGAGCTGCAAGCGATTGGCGAGGTGCTCAAGAAGCACCCAAATATCATGATCGCCACAGACGACATGTACGAGCCTATCATCTGGACTGGCAAGCCATTCTGCAACATTCTGAACGCTACTCCAGAGCTCTACGACCGCACATTTGTTCTCAACGGTGTCTCCAAAGCTTACTCGATGACTGGCTGGCGTATCGGCTATGCCGCAGGCCCTGCCAAAGTTATCGGCGCGATGAAAAAAATTCAGTCTCAAAGCACGTCCAACCCGGCGTCCATATCCCAGGCGGCTGCCCAGGAGGCCCTCGACGGCCCGCAAGAGTGTATCGGCGACATGGTCAAGGCATTCAAGGAGCGCCACGACTGGCTGGTTGATGCCTTGAACCGTCTGCCCGGCGTTGAGTGCCTTAAAGGTGACGGTACTTTTTATGTGTTCCCGAGTTTTCAGGGCGCGATTGATGCCGATTCCAGCGTCAGCAACGATGTGGAATTCACAGAAAAGCTGCTAAGCGAAGCCGGTGTTGCTCTGGTTCCTGGCTCTGCGTTCGGTTGCCCAGGGCACATGCGTCTGAGTTTCGCGACCAGCATGGACAACCTGAAAGCAGCCGTTGAGCGTTTGCAGAAGGCTCTAAGCTAAAAATTTTGGCAAGGGGTTGACGAGGCGATGGGGTAATCTTAATATACGCGCCTCGTCACATGACGACGTTCCCCGATAGCTCAGTTGGTAGAGCAACGGACTGTTAATCCGTTTGTCGCTGGTTCGAGCCCAGCTCGGGGAGCCACTATTACAAAAACCCGCTAATTCTCAGAATTAGCTGGTTTTTTCGTTTTCTGTGCGCGAACTTTTACTTACGATCGCTTGGCGGGCTGGCGGGGTCAGCGGCACCCCCTGGTGGTACTGTTCAACCTAGCCTTTTTCGTCATCCTATTGCCTATGACACTTGCCTCCACGATGGGGAGCTATCTGTTTTTCGCCCAGCACAGTTTCCGGCGCATGCAAATTGTCTCTCCCGAAGCCTGGACCTATTACCGAGGGCTATGGAGTCGTCAAGTTACATGCGGATGAACCGGATTATGCAGTGGTTTACCAGAAACATTGGCTATCATCATATTCACCATCTCAACGTGCGAATCCCTTTTTACCGCCTGCCGGAAGTGATGGCGGCCATTCCTGAACTGCAATCGCCGTTGACCACGACCCTTGCGTCGAGAGATATTGCAGACTGCTTCCGGTACGCCCTTTGGGACGAAGACAATCAGCGCATGGTTTCCTATCGGGAGGCGAGGCAACAGTAGGTGCGAGGTCGGTGATGACGAGCGTCAGGAGCAATGACGGATTCAACCAAGCTAGGGAGATCGGAGCTATGAAGGAACTAATGAGTGAAGCAATTAATCGCATGTCTGCTTTAGCCTCCATTTTCAAGCGTCCGGTGACGCGATTCCCTATGGGGGTTCGGTATGTAGCAATGGGGGCAGTGCTGGGGTTTGCGAATATTCCCGCCATCGCCTTTGCCCAATCACCGTGCTCCGGAATTCAAGTGAAAATTCCGAATATTAAAAATAGCACTGGGACTGTAGCTTGTGCACTTTTCGAATCGTCAGCGGGTTTCCCCACTGAATTTTTGCAATCCGCAACCAATATAACGATGATAAAAATTCGAGATACGCAGGCGCGTTGCAACTTTTTAGATATTCCTCAGGGAACGTATGCGTTGGCAGTCATTCATGATGAGAATATGGACGGCAAGCTTGGCACTAACTTGTTAGGGGTTCCCACGGAAGGCTACGGCTTTTCAAACGGGGCAGAAGCCTCGATGAGTGCACCTTCCTTCGAGGAGGCCAGCTTTTCGTACGATGGGCAAAACCTTGATCTGACGATTAGATTGGCTTATTGAACGACATTTCCATGAATACTGAGGCGTTGTTTCAATCAGTACGACCATTAATAGTTTGCTGAGCTTAACTCTGCCGTTCGGTTCCCCATCAGGTTCAAGATGGGGAACCGAACGCAAGGGCCAGAATTTAAACCCAAGTCCGAACTAGAGACCAATCACCTCAGCATGAATAGCCTCCAACGCAGCCAGAGGATCAGCAGCCTGAGTTATCGGGCGACCTATAACGATATAGTCGGAACCGGCCTTGAGGGCGTCACTGGGCGTCATAATGCGTTTCTGGTCGCCTTTGTCGGCGGCTAATGGCCGAATGCCCGGGGTGATCAATTTGAAGTCACTGCCCTGCTCTGATTTGAGCTTGGGGGCTTCTTGCGCGGAGCAGACTACGCCGTCCAGGCCGCTGTTTCTAGTCAGTGTTGCGAGGCGGGAAACTTGCGCTTCAGGCGAATCGGTGATGCCTATACCGGCAAGGTCTTCGGCACCCATGCTGGTGAGAACCGTAACAGCAATCAGCAGAGGTTTGTCAGCCCCAAAAGTATCGAGGCGCTCACGGCAGGCCAGCATCATCTTTTCGCCACCGGAGGCATGCACGTTCACCATCCATACCCCTAACTCCGCAGCAGCAGCCACAGCGGCCGCGGCTGTGTTGGGAATGTCGTGAAACTTCAGATCCAGGAACACCTCAAAGCCGCGCTTTTGCAAGCTTTCAACTATCTGCGGGCCGGAACGTGTGAAAAGTTCTTTGCCGACTTTTAACCGGCATTTGGCGGGATCCAGTTTGTCTGCCAGCTCCAGAGCCAACTTCGCCGACGGGAAATCGAGGGCGACGATAATTTTGGGATCGTTAGAGGTTTGCACGTTGAAATATCCTGCAGGAGATTAAAATGGTTATTCAGCTTCAACGCCCTGAATGGGGCGAACGGTTTCCCATTGCTTGCAGCTTGGACACAGCCAGTGAAGTTGCTGACCCGAGAAACCGCAGCTTACGCAGCGATAAACCGGCCGGTTGGCCAGGATCAGAACACCGATACGGCTGACCAGGCGGCCTTCGTCAGTGTTCATGCCTTTTTCATACCCTGCCATTTCGACCAGCCGTAGAAGCGCGCGCACGCTGGGGCGGATTTCAAGCTCCTTGCGCAGCAGTTCGATTGCCGCCGAGCGCCCGGATACCCGCTCAACCGATTCTACCAACGCCAGCAACAAGCTGGTGCTCGGGTAAGTCTGATAAAGCTTACGCAACTTCTTGACCAGCCGACCAATATCGCCGTGCTCATGCTCCAGCTTCATCAGGCGATCAATGGATTCAGGCCCGAAATCAGGGTTCTGATCAAATACTTTCAGCCCCTGATTACCTGCCTCTCGGTAACTGCCCTGCCTGATCAGTATCTTCATCAGGATCAGTGTTGCCCGAACGCAGGAGCGATCGTAATCCAGCGCTTCCCTGGCGAGCTTCTGGGCCGTCCAGCGATCATCCTGCCCAAGAGCCTGCTCAGCTCGCTCGCAGGTAAGGTACGCCAAATCCTTGTACATCGCAGGATCCGCGTCGTTTTTGGTCAACGTCCGGGCCACATCTGACGCCTTGCCCCATTCCCGTTCCTGTTGATATAGATCGATCAGTTGCTCGGCTGCCTTTCGACCATACTCACGATCCCCCATCAACTGCTGCAACAACGCTTCCGCGCGGTCCAGCAAGCCTGCGTTAAGGAAATCCATGGCAAGTTCAAGTGTGACCTGGGGGGAAAATCGTGGAGGTAATTCGGGTCTTGCGAGCAGGTTTTGATGAACCAAAATGGCCCGGTCGGTTTCGCCTTTGTTGCGGAAATGCCGGCCAATAGAAAGGTGAAGGCTAACGGTATCCTTGTTGACAGCCAATGACTGTACAAAGTTGTCTACCGCCTGATCTGAATAATTGGTGAACAAAAATTGCAGTCGGTCTTTTACTGACTCTTCGTCCGCAATCTTCGTTCGGGTGCGGTTGCGATCGCTACCCAGCCGGCCAACAAACCAGCCAACGGCAACTGCAATCGTCAACAGCAGCCACTGAAACACTATGTCCATTAAATAGCCCGGTCGTTCTGAACTCTGGTTTTCTCCAATGCCTGCTCTGCGCGATCAAGTCGTTTCTGGAGCGCACGGCGGGAAACCGACGTTCGGAAAGTCGCCAGCACAGTCATCAGAACACCTACAAGCGCGCCAATTACGAAAGCCATGATAATCCAGACAGCAACGCCGTGGGGCTGGGTCTCGAATACCAGAAAGTTAAGCGCAACGGCCATCTGATTATTCAACGAGAACACGAGCGCCAGCAATACCAGGACCAATATCAAAAGAATCAATAGGATCTTCTGCAACCCTGCCATAGTTTTAGCTCTCCCAAACGCTTGTAAATGCCCGAATTAAAGGTGTTCGCTTCAGGGATAAAGGCTGTTAAAACCCCTGCTTCAAACTGTCGTTCACCTGTTCACGCAATTCCTTGCCGGGCTTAAAGTGAGGAACATACTTTGCGGGCAACTGTACAGCTTCGCCAGTTTTCGGGTTTCGACCAGTGCGTGCCGCCCGATGATGAAGAGAAAAGCTGCCAAACCCCCGTATCTCAATTCGCTGCCCGCTGGCAAGCGATTGGGACATGTGTTCGATCACTGTTTTTACTGCCAGCTCAACGTCTTTCACTGAGAGCTGTGTTTGTTTTGAGGCTATTAATTCGACCAGTTCTGACTTCGTCATGAGGCACTTTCCTCTATTCTTTTTTGTTCGGCCGTTAGTTGCCGAATTCCTACCTCCCCTAGTTTAGCTAAATCATAAAAAAACACAAAAAAAACGGGCTCTTAGAGCCCGTTTTTTTACTACCAACCGGAGATTAGTCCTTGTTGGTGTTTTGCTGCTGCATCTGTTCCTTGATGAGATCACCAATAGTGGTCGCACCGGAGGACGTTTCTGCAGTTTTCGTACGCACGGTATCAATAGCCTGCTTGTCGTCTTCTACGTCCTTGGACTTGACAGACAGGTTGATAATGCGGTTTTTGCGATCGATGCTGATGATCTTAGCTTCGACTTCTTCGCCTTCTTTCAGAGCGTTGCGCGCGTCTTCAACGCGGTCACGGCTGATTTCAGAGGCTTTCAGTACCGCTTCAACTTCTTCGTTCAGAGCGATGGTGGCTGCCTTCGCGTCAACCGCAGAAACAGTGCCCTTAACGATGGAGCCCTTGTCGTTCAACTGAACGAACTCGGCGAACGGATCGCTCTCAAGTTGCTTGATACCCAGAGAGATGCGCTCACGCTCGGGATCTACAGACAGGATAACGGTGTCAACATCGTCGCCCTTCTTGTATTCACGAACGGCTTCTTCGCCGGTTTCGTTCCAACTGATGTCTGACAGGTGAACCAGACCATCGATGCCACCGTCCAAGCCGATGAAGATACCAAAGTCAGTGATTGACTTGATCTTACCGGAGATTTTGTCACCCTTGTTGAAGTTGCCGGAGAAGTCTTCCCATGGGTTGGAAACACACTGCTTGATACCCAGAGAAATACGACGACGCTCTTCATCGATATCCAGAATCATCACTTCCACTTCATCGCCAACCTGGACGACTTTAGACGGATGGATGTTCTTGTTGGTCCAGTCCATTTCGGACACGTGAACCAAACCTTCAACGCCCTCTTCCAGCTCAGCAAAGCAGCCGTAATCGGTCAGGTTGGTTACGCGGGCAGTAACCCGTGTGCTTTCCGGGTAACGACCTTTGATATCAACCCAGGGATCTTCGCCCAGCTGCTTCAGACCCAGAGATACGCGGTTACGCTCACGGTCGAACTTCAGAACCTTAACGTTAATCTCGTCACCAACATTCACGATTTCGCTCGGATGCTTGATGCGCTTCCAGGCCATATCGGTAATGTGCAGCAGGCCGTCAACGCCGCCCAGATCTACGAACGCGCCGTAGTCGGTCAGGTTCTTGACGATACCCTTGATTGACAGACCTTCGGTCAGGGTTTCCAGCAGAGCTTCGCGCTCGGCGCTGTTTTCAGCTTCCAGAACGGCGCGGCGGGAAACAACCACGTTGTTACGCTTCTGGTCCAGCTTGATAACCTTGAATTCGAGCTCTTTGTTCTCCAGGTGCGCGGTGTCGCGAACCGGACGAACATCTACCAGGGAACCCGGCAGGAAGGCACGAATGCCAGCCAGATCAACGGTGAAACCACCTTTGACCTTGCCATTGATAATACCTTTGACCACTTCTTCAGCTTCGAAGGACTTCTCGAGTACCTTCCAAGATTCTGCCCGCTTGGCTTTCTCACGGGAAAGACGGGTTTCACCGAAACCATCTTCTACTGCATCCAGTGCTACGTCGACAACGTCGCCGATCGCTACTTCTAACTCGCCTTTTTCGTTCAGGAACTGGGAGGCGGGGATAACGCCTTCGGACTTAAGCCCGGCGTTAACTGTGACCCAGTCGCTATCAACATCCACTACGGTTCCCTGGACGATGGAACCTGGTTTCATGTCAATTTCTTTTAGACTTTCTTCAAAAAGATCCGCAAAGCTCTCGCTCATTATGAGTCCTATAGGTTCAACGCAAGTATGCTCCGTGCCACCAGCAACACGGTCTGTTAATAAGTTCCAGAATCAGCCAGCGGCTGGCAGATTTCGCTGTTTCCGGCATTTCAACGACAAAAAGGTGCAGTCAGGTCTGGCTTACTGCTGCCATACACCTGTCCAACACCTCCTGTATACTCAAACCCGTAGAATCAATGACTTGCGCATCATCTGCCGGTTTGAGAGGGGCTGCGGAACGGTTTATATCCCGTTCATCGCGAACCCGTATCTCCTCTAAAACGGCGTCAATACTAACATCGACTCCCGCCGCCTTCAACTGGCTGAAACGCCTTCGGGCCCGCTCTTCGGCGCTGGCGGTCAGAAAAATTTTAACTTGCGCCCCCGGAAAGACCACGGTGCCCATATCCCGCCCGTCTGCGACCAGACCCGGCGCTTGCTGGAAATCTCGCTGTCGCTGCAATAGCGCATCGCGAACCGGCTGCATCACGGCTATGCGTGATGCGTTATTTCCGCAGGTTTCTGTGCGTATATCAAAGGTTACATCTTCGCCAGCCAGAATCACTCTTGCAGGCTCGCCTTCGGGTGTTGGTTTGAACGCCACGTCCAGAGACGCTGCCACTGCTACCAATGCGGCCTCGTCCTCCAATGGCACATTTTGGCGAACGGCCGCCAGGGCCGTCAGCCGATAAAGCGCGCCACTGTCGAGCAAGTGCCAGCCGAGTTGTTTGGCCAGCATCTGGGTAACCGTCCCCTTGCCTGAACCCCCGGGGCCGTCAACGGCGACGACTGGCGCGCTACCTTCCGACATCAATGTGCTCCCTTTTCGGCGCCTGTACTGGAATTCTCGGCTGAGATGTTGATGCCGGTTTCTTTTGCAAGATCGACAAAACCTGGAAACGACGTCGCGACGTTAGCGCAATCGTTTATTTCAATTTCTCCGGTAGCCCGCAGCGACGCCATAGCAAAAGACATGGCAATTCGGTGATCGCCATGACTGTAAACGGAGCCGCCTTTAATGATCTGACCACCCTCGATAATAATGCCGTCTTCCGTGACCGTGGTTTCAACACCCAGTGTAGCCAAGCCATCCGCCATCACCTGAATACGGTCACTTTCCTTTACCCGCAATTCTCCGGCACCGGCCAGTACGGTGCGGCCGGTGGCGCAGGCGGCCGCAATAAACAGCACCGGAAACTCATCAATGGCCAAGGGCACCTGATCTTCAGGGATATCAATACCTTTAAGCTCGGCGGAGCGCACGCGGAGATCTGCAACTGGCTCACCGCCGATTTCCCGCTCGGCCATAATGTCTATATTCGCGCCCATGAGCCGCAGAATATTGATGACACCGACCCGTGTCGGGTTCATGCCCACGTGGCGCAAAATCAGATCAGAACCCGGAGCAATGCTGGCCGCCACCAGGAAGAAAGCCGCCGATGAAATGTCCGCCGGGACATCAATTGCGTTCGCTGTCAGCTTGCCGCCGCCTCGCACGCTGGCCGTTGGGCCGTCGCGCTCTACTTTATAGCCGAAGCCGGCCAGCATACGCTCGGTATGATCACGAGTGGGCGCAGGCTCGGTAACGGACGTAGTGCCTTCGGCGTACAAGCCGGCAAGCAACAGACAGGATTTTACCTGTGCACTTGCAACCGGCATATCGTAGTGCGCACCGGTCAGTTTCTTGCCCTGAGTGCCACGAATTTTCAAAGGCGGGCGACCGCCCTGCGCCGTATCAATAACGGCTCCCATAGATCGCAATGGGTCTGCCACACGATTCATGGGCCGGGTTGAAAGGCTGGCATCGCCGGTGAGCTCAGACTCAAACGGCTGTGCGGCCAGCAAACCGGCGAACAATCGCATGCCGGTGCCCGAGTTGCCCAAATAGATCGGGCCACGGGGCGCCTGCAACCCATGCATGCCAACGCCGTGAATCCGCACAAAACCATCATCGGGACCCTCAATGGCAACGCCCATGTCACGAAACGCCTGAAGCGTCGCAAGGCTGTCTTCACCTTCAAGGAACCCTTTCACTTCGGTTATACCCTCGGCGAGAGCGCCGAGCATAATCGAGCGGTGGGACATGGATTTATCACCGGGCACCCGTATATCGCCGGTTACCGTGCCACCGGGCTGAAGACGGAACGTCATTTGGTTTTCACTGTTATTTGTCACGTAAGCCTGCCCTGAAAGCATTTTTGAAAAGTGTTCACGCGCCGCCTTGGCGCGACTGAATACCCGCAACAGCGTGGCGCCGTCCTGGTCAGCAATGGCCGTGCGCAACTGATCCAGATCGTGGGTAAAATGATCAATCACCCGGAGAACAGCGTCGCGGTTGGAAAGAAAAATATCGTGCCACATAACCGGATCGCTAGCAGCAATCCGGGTAAAATCACGGAACCCGCCGGCCGCATACCGAAAAATATCCATGTTCTCGTGTTCGCCAGCCAGCGTATCGACCAGTGAGAAAGCAATCAGATGGGGCAGATGGCTGGTCGCAGCCAGCACCTCATCGTGGTAAGCCACAGACATGGTAAGCACGGTGGCACCGCACGCCTCCCATAAGGCCATCAGCTTCTCGAGATGAGAGCGGTTCACGTTGTCAGGTGGTGTCAGTATCACCTTATGATTGCGGAACAGCTCCGGATTGGCAGCGCGGATGCCGCTTCTCTCTGACCCGGCAATGGGATGCCCGGGAATGATACGAGGCGAGAACTCCCCGAACACTGCTTCAATATCTTTTACAAAACCGGACTTGGTACTGCCCACATCGGTCAGGATCGCATCTGCAGCAAGATGCGGTTGTATTTCTTCTAGCACTTTGCGAATCGCCTGAACCGGAACCGCCAGTACCACAAGGTCTGCGCCCTGCACAGCCTCTGCGGCGGTTCCCGCGATCGTATCTATAATACCCAGTGACTGACCCAGCAA
>NZ_DRGY01000107.1 GCF_011049865.1 Marinobacter antarcticus
AGGTGCGGCGCTTCCTGTTCGTGATGCTGCTCGGCGCTTTGTTTGTAGGCGTACTGACGTGGCTGGCGTTCCTGGCCCTTGGCGTGGAGCAGGCGCTGTTATGGGGTGTTGTTGCCGGTATAGCCAGCGGGATCCCCTATCTCGGTCCCTTTCTTGTACTCATAGGAACCGGTGTGGCCGCCTTTATCCAGTTCGGGGAAGCGGACATGGCGCTTATTGTGGCCGGCACCTCGATGGTCATCACCAGCATTCAGGGGTACCTGTTGACACCCTGGCTGACCAGTCAGGTTTCAAGTCTCAACACCGTGGTGATCTTTATCGGGCTGCTTTTCTGGGGCTGGCTCTGGGGGCCCATCGGGCTGATCATCGCAACCCCCATATTAATGATCGTGAAATCCCTGTGTGATCATGTGGTAAACCTGCGTCCTTTAGGGGAGTTGCTGGGCAAATAGACGTCTCGCATCCGTATCACAATGATACGTTTGCTTTGGCGGCACGTATAACCACTTACAAAAACGTCGCCAACCAACATTGAGGTCTTTAATGACTCGCAAGCTCAATAGGCTCAAGGTAGCACTGCTTCCATTTGCGTTCACGATTATGACTGGCTGCAGCCAGGGCGATTCTGGCGCTGCAGCCAGTACCAAACCATCAGAACCGCTGGTATCACCCGACGTTAGCGGTGTACTGGAAGTGGCCACACGTAATGGTTCCACCACCTATTACCTTGACCGCCACGAAAATCCAACGGGGCCAGAGTACAGCCTGGTCACGCAATTTGCCGCCAGCAAGGGCTGGACGGTTAACTGGACGATGTACGATTCAACCGCCGACGTACTGAAGGCTCTGGATTCCGGCAACACCCACCTGGCAGCAGCCGGGTTGACTCACCTGCCCTCGCGTACCAAAAAGTTCACCCGTGGTCCTGCCCACACAGAAATTACCGAACAGCTGGTGTGCCATCGTGAGATGCGCCCGATGCCCCGATTACCGGAAAACATGTCCAGCGTTGGTATTTCGGTGACCGCCGACTCCAGCTACGTGGAAACGCTGAACAAACTTGCCAGCGAAAACGACGGCATCACGTTTACCGAAGAGGATGAAAAAACCACCGAAATACTGCTATCAGACGTTGCCAGCCAGAACATCGACTGCACGGTGGCTGACTCCAACATTGTGCAGGTAATGCGCCGACACTTCCCGAATCTTGAAGTGGCTATGAACCTGACCGAAGGCAACAACCTGGGATGGTATTTGCCGGCAGGTTCCGATGATCTTGCAGGAACCGCGCGCGAGTGGATGAACAGCACAGCAGGCGACGAAGCCATAGGTTACGTCGAGAGCCGTTATTACGCGTACATTGGCGAGTTCGATTTTGTAGACCTCAGGGCGCTCAATCGCCGGATTGAGGATCGCCTTCCTGACTTCATTGACCGCTTCTCCGAAGCTGAGGCTGCCACTGGCATGCCGGCTGACCTGCTGGCAGCGCTTGCGTATCAGGAATCCCACTGGGATCCTACCGCGGTATCACCCACCGGTGTTCGCGGCATTATGATGCTGACACGGAACACAGCAGAATCTCTTGGCGTGATGGATCGTCTGGATTCTACCGCCTCCATTGACGGTGGTGCCCGTTACCTGGCCGATCGCCACCGTCGGTTGCCAGACACCATTCCGGAACCGGACCGCACGTTTCTCGCACTGGCAAGCTATAATATTGGCCGCGGCCATCTTCTGGACGCCCGACAACTGGCGCGGGACTTGGGCAAGAATCCGGATTCGTGGGATGACATGAAAGAAGTATTGCCGCTGAAAGCTGACAAGCGCTACTACCCGAGTACGCGTTACGGCTACGCCCGGGGCTATGAGCCAGTGCACTATGTGCAGCGCATCCGGAACTATCGCGACGTTATCAGCGAGGCGTTCGAATAGCGTTCAATAGACGTTGCCCGCCCCTTTGGGGCGGGTTTTAAAGCGTTTGTGCAGCCACAGATACTGATCGGGCTGTTCACGAATGGTGTTCTCAATATATCGATTCCAGACCTCGGTATCTTTTTGTTTATCGGCTCCGAATTCGACCTGTACCGGGGAGAACACCACGCGATAGCCGCCATGGGGCATTCGCAAATGGCTGACACACATTACCGAGGCGCCGGATACCTTGGCAATGTAGCTCGGTGACGTAATGCATCCAGTGTCCACGCCGAAAAATGGTACGAAAAGCTCGGTTTTCCCACCAAAATCCTGATCGCACGCGAACCAGATTTCTCCGCCTTTTTTCAGAAACGACACCATCGGCCGCAGTTCTCGCTTGGCGAACGGGCGAATACCAAAATGACGACGACGACCATTCTCGATCATACGGTCAATAACCGGATTTTTGTTGGCCCGGTATACGTATCCCGGGTTTTTCAAATGGCAGGCAACCAGCGGTAAAGCGAAGTCAAAAATACTGTAGTGGCCGCCAATTAACAGCACGCCTTTTCCTTTGCTTCGGGCGTCTATGAGATGCTCCAACCCCTGCACCTCCGCTGCATCACAGTAAAGCGACATATCTCGCCACCAAGCGTGTGTACTCTCCAGAAACCCACGACTGCAGGCGATAAAACTGTCCTGCACCAGCTGTTTTCGGGCTTCGTTGCTCATCTCGGGGAAGCAGGTGGCAAGATTGCAATCAGCGACACGCGCCCGGGATTTAAGCCTGGCTTCCAATAAACGGCCCAGACGTTTTCCCAGTTGCTGCTTGGCGGCCATCGGCAAAAACGACAACAGGTATAACGTGAAAACCAACACCCAGGACGGCCATAGACGCATGTGCCACAGTCGTGGTTTGATTTTGTTGGCAGATACGGCCATACAACGTTGCCTGTTCTCGAACGGACAATCAGCCTGTCACATTCGGGATAAACATTGTAGTTGCATTTGTGAACAACCGGGCCAGCTTGCGTTAGCCGCGGGCTAACGAGACCGCATTTTGTACTGAGTTGAGCAATAGCCGAAATCAACGTCGTCTTCTGCCATTCCATACAACTGGAGTATGGCCTCAAATGGCGTGCGGTCTTTCCGCGTCGTTTCGCCTCATACAAAGCACAACGAGCTCGCAGCCAGTTTAACGGCATTCGGAACAATCCTCACATAATTCGGTGTGCCATTCTGTCACCTGTAGCTTTAGCTAACATGAAAGCTTTATGTCACAAGTAGCCTTCGCATGACCTGAATGTTCAATTCAAAATATGTTGGCCATTGCTCCAAAAACGAATTTTGTGAGAACCAACTAGTTCTTCCAGTTACACGGGATAAGGGCCATACTGAGGTTAACAAGCATCGAAAGGGCAGTTTTCATTGGTTTCGATGCAGATGCCAGAGGCAAACGTCATGAGCAAAGGGCAAGACAAAAAAAAGGACTCTAAAAAGAAACCACTTTTAACGGCAAAGGAAAAAAAAGCGGTAAAGAAATCAAAGAAAAGCGACACTAATGTACTAGGAAATTAATAAATAATAGCCGTTCGATTATTAACCCTTATTTGTTAATGTCTCTCCACCGCATAATGCCCTGCATGAGAAAATATTTTTATTGCGGGGCGCAACACCATCGCTCGAATACCGGGCAATCGACGCGATACCCCATTCTACCCTCGCCCTTGATAACCCTATCTACAATGTTCTGCAGTGTTTGTGCCATCAAAGTATGAATAAATCGCAACCCTCAACAGGTTGTTAAAAAACAGCGCCTGTGCGAATGTAATTACACACGCTATGAACGACTGCATAAATCAGAAAGATTAACGGTTCCGTTCACGTGCCCGCGGTGTTTTGTTTTATACACCGCCTCATCTAAGCGAGGAAGCTTTTATGAATAACGATATCGCCGAAGGTAACTGGAAGCAATTAAAAGGCAAGGTCCGCGAGAGCTGGGGCAAGCTAACCGATGATGATGTCGATCAAATAGCCGGTCGCCGAGACCACTTTATTGGCAAGGTCCAGGAAAAGTACGGCATGAAAAAGGATGAAGCGGAGAAAGAATGGGATAAGCTTTCCAACTCCTGATTTTTTGCCCGAATTAAGCTAATAAATAGCTAAGCGAATGCCTAGTGCTTAGCTAAGCAAATAAATAGTCTAGCTAATAAAAAGTCGGTGCTCTTTGTTTCAGAGAACCGGCTTTTTTTATGATTCACGTTAAAGCTTAGTGGGATATCTGGGCTTTGGTGCCTTGAGCATCAACCCGGGGTGTTCGCTTTTTTATAATAACCAAGGCGATTCCACCGAGTATGGCGCTGGAGGCCAATGTCAGGCGTAACGTTATGGGTTCGCCTAAAAACACAATGCCGCCTGCAGCGGCAATCACCGGAACGCTAAGCTGCACGATGGCGGCATTCGTGGCCTTGAGTGACGGCATTGCCATATACCAGATAACGTACCCCAGCCCGGACGTCAGTGCGCCCGAGGCAACCGCATAACCGACGCCCGCGCTATCCAAAGAAAGCCTGTCCAGCAGCAAAACGCTTAATCCGGCCGTGAAAACAACCGCACGGGCGAAGTTTCCAGCGCTTGTACGGAGCGGGTCGCCTGCACCTTTTCCGCGCAGAGAATAAATCCCCCAGCAAACGCCCGCTCCCATCATCAGCAGCGAACTGGACAGTGGTGGCGTGGTCGACCAACCCGGCAAAAACAGCATCAAAAGCCCGCCGAACGCGAGCACAAGGCCCGCCAGTTGCGTCTTCACCAGCCGCTCGCCCACCCACAACCCGTAAAAAATCATCGTGGCTTGCACAGCGCCAAACAGCAGCAATGCACCGGTGGCGGCAGACAGGTTCACATAGGCAAACGAAAAGCTCGCTGCGTACGTAAACAAAGCTGCCGCCGACCACCAGCTTCCCTTACCATCGCCTGACCTGCTTCTGAAGCCGGCCACCAGCAACAGCACAATCGCTCCCGAAATCAAGCGGATCGACGTGAAACTGGCCGCATCGATATCGGTATATTTCAAAGCCACACGGGCCAACACCGAATTGCTCGCAAACGCCAGCATGGAGAGCGTGGTGAGAAAAATGATACGCGTAGCAGACACGTTGGCGGGCTCCCTGGCAATTTCACGTTACAACGAGCGCTGAACGGCCCGACTAACCCTACACCTCAATTATTACAGTTCCCAGTGGCTATCAGGCACCCGTTGTATGTGGAGGTGGGCCAAAAGACGTATTGATGGCCGGATCAAAAACTGAAAGCTACCAACGATAAACAGCCAGACCGCGATTTTTTCCATAGACGGATACAGGAAAAACACGCTCCCCAGAAGAAACCAGATCGCTATGAAAAAATCGTTAATAATACTGACCACTTCATAACGCCGCCGAATAACCAACTGCTCATGACCGATGGTAATAGTAAGTGGGCTGTCGATACGCTGCTCGTCGTTCATCGCAAAACCTTTGATCTATAGGAAAGGAACAGGAGAAGAAACTGCCACACAGGCCTGGCTATGTCGGTTCAGTCGACAACAAACAGCGTGGCGCCTTGCTCAGTTGAGGAACGGTGGCGTTCGGCATTGTCTGCCACCTGATAGCTTGAACCAGGGCTGAGCACGAAGCGCCGGCCGTCTTCCAGTTCGGTGTGAAGCTCGCCCTCCAGACATAAAAGTATGTGCCCCTTGGCACACCAGTGATCCGCCAAATAGCCTGGACTGTATTCCACCATACGCACTCGAATATCGCCGAAGTGTCGAGTCTTCCAATAGGCGACGCCTCGATCTGCAGAGTGTTCGGTCTTCTCAACGTCGGACCAGTCGGTCACCCCGAAAGGTAAATCCGTAATGTTCAATAGCACTTCTCCTTAAATATATCACCTGCAAGAACCGTCTGGCTGTTTTGGCGCAGCTGAATGTGAGACCCTTTCCCACATTCGCGGCTCTTAGCTTAAGTGCCTCGTCCATCTTCAGGGAATCTCGACACCATGCAAACGCTGCCAGCCTATACATCCTTCTGTACATCTCTCTATACACCTCTGCGCTCGGTGCGGCAACTGACGGCGCTGCTGATGCTGGCGTTTCTGCTGAGCGGCTGCGGCATTAACAACATTCCCACTTACGACGAAAACGTTAAGGCCGCCTGGGCGCAGGTTGAAAATCAGTATCAACGCCGGGCGGATCTGGTGCCCAACCTTGTAGAAACAGTCAAAGGCTTTGCCAAGCAGGAAAAAGAGACCCTGACGGCCGTTATCGAGGCCCGCTCCAAGGCAACGTCCATTCAGGTTGATGAAAGTATTCTTAACAACCCCGCGAAGCTCCAGCAATTTCAAAAAGCGCAGGGCGAACTTAGCAGCGCGTTGAGTCGATTGATGGTTGTATCCGAACGTTACCCTGACTTGAAATCCAACCAGAACTTCCTGGCGTTGCAGTCGCAACTCGAAGGTACAGAAAACCGGATTGCCGTGGCCAGACGCGATTTTATCCAGTCAGTAGAGCGCTACAATACTGAAATTCGCACCTTCCCTGGCAAAATCTGGCACAGCATGCTTTACAGCGATATGGAACGACGTGAGAACTTCGAAGCCACCACGCAAAACGCTGACGAAGCACCCAAGGTGACGTTTTAAATGCGGTTTTTGCTGCGCTGTTTTTCGTGTTACTCCGTTGTCGCTCTCTTTGCGCTGATCCTGTTGCCGGCATCAGCGGCCGTCGCCCAATCCACTCCGACATTCCCCGAGCTGAGTGGCCGCGTGGTGGACGAGGCCGGGATGCTCAGCCCAGCCACCGAATCCCAGATCACGCAGATGCTCAAGGCCCACGAACAGGCAACCAAGGAACAGGTTGTTGTGGTCACACTGCCTGATCTGCAGGGCTACCCGATAGAAGATTTCGGCTACCAGTTGGGACGACATTGGGGCATTGGCCAGAAAGGCGAAGACAATGGAGCCCTGCTCATCGTTGCCAAGAAAGAACGAAAGATTCGAATTGAAGTGGGCTATGGCCTGGAGGGGCGCCTTACCGACGCCGCGTCTGCCACGATTATCAACCAGATCATGACTCCGGCGTTCAAGCAGGGTCAGTTTGAGCAGGGTATTGGCAACGGCGTCGCCGCCATGGTGAAAGTTCTGGGGGGTGAGCCATTGGCCATACCGAGCCGGAGCGTCGGCGCTAGCCGGGAAAAGCCGAAGGCTTCTCTGGTGTCGCTGTTTTTTATAATCATAATGGCCGTGATTTACTTCATTGGTGGTGGCCGGGGCCGTGGCGGTCGCGGGGGCGCAGCATTGTTAGGGGGCGCGTTGCTGGGCGCCAGCATGGGCGGCCGTGGCGGCGGCGGTTTCGGGGGTGGTGGCTTTGGCGGTGGGGGCGGCGGCTTCGGCGGCGGAGGTGCCTCCGGCGGCTGGTAACAACACAACATTCAACGCGAGAACAGCCTTTAATCCATTAAAAAGCGATACCCCATGACACTATTGAACGAGCAAGAACAGGAAAAGGTCGCGGCTGCTATCAGTGCGGTCGAACGGGAAACAGACGCTGAAATGGTGACCGTGCTGACCGCTCAGGCAGACAATTACGCCTACATTCCCCTACTCTGGGCCGGCCTCATTGCGCTTTTGATTCCCGGTATCATCAATTATTTTACGGGCTGGCTGGCCGCCGACATGTTATTGCTTGGCCAGTGGGCTGTGTTTATTGTGCTCAGTCTGGTATTCCGGATACCCGGCATCAACGTGCGGCTGATTCCTCGCTCCGTACGCTTTTGGCGCGCGTCCAATCTGGCCCGGCGCCAGTTTCTGGAGCAGAATCTGCACAACACGGCAGGCGCCACGGGCATGCTGATCTTCGTTTCTGAAGCCGAACGCTACGTCGAGATTCTGGTGGATCAGGGCATTTCCAGCCGAATAGACAATGACGCCTGGGAAGCCATCATTGCGGTTTTCACAGAGCAGGTTAAGCAGGGCGAAACGCTACAGGGTTTTATCACCTGCATCGAAGCCTGTGGCAAGCATCTGGCCGCGCAGGTGCCCGCCACCCGCCAAAAGAATGAGCTGCCCAATCATCTGGTGATTTTGTCTTGAAGGCCAAGTGACAAAGGCGAGGCCGCTGCAACCACCGCATCGATATCGTCTTGAAGAGACAGGGCGTGCTTCGAGCGGTCCAGAGCCATCCGCGAATGTTTTTTGGCAGCGGTGATCATCGCATCATCGCCGGTTTCGGCCAGCGCGCAAAAGGCTTTCTGTAGCCGAATAGACACTTCAACAAGACCCGCACCGTCACGGGCTATTGCCGTAAAGGCATCGTCGAACATGTCCTCGATCACCAATTCCGGAATCGATACACGGTCATAAGTGATCTTCTGTAATGCGTTTTCTTCACGCGGGGATTGCCACAACGTGAACAGGCGTACCAGTGCGCCAATGACGTTGATCGCGGTTCCCGGATCATTGATAGCCGGCGACAAAGCCTTATCGGCGATCTCAGACAGCGCAAGAAGCCCGAATCGAGGATCATCGTCAAACGTGCGATTCGGATTGATCGTGAAGGCGCTGGCAAAGGCGTCTGGCTTGAACGCCTGGCTCTCTTCATCGCTTCCTTCAAGAAGCTCGTCAAGGCCTTCATCAATACGAAGCAGCGGTCGGCCTGCGCACACAAATGTACCGGGCAATGCAGTCACGGTCGCGTGGCATTTGAGCGCTTCAGCGTGAGATTGTAACGTCTCCAGATCAATGTGCTGAACATAGCCTACTGTTGGCGAGTATACAGGCAACCCTTTGCCCTCAGCCTGACGCGGAGAGACGGTCAAAGCGCCCAGCGTTGGCGCGTGGCGACGACGATCCAGTGCGTCGCCGGCTGCTTTTTCGACTTGCTCAATAGTGTTCACCACCCGGCCAAGCCGAGCGATTCTGTCGACCCAGCGAACGAACGTGATGACAACAATGGCGAACACCAGAAGAGTTAGCGCGAAGATCGCAAATCGCCCGGCAGAATCAAACATCTGATTCTGGATGGCAATCAGGGAAACAATGCTGAAGATGAAAGCGCCTATAAACGCAGACAGCGCGTTCTGGGTAACGTCATCAGCAATGACCAGTGGTATGGAACGAGGTGTCGCACTGGCGCTGGCAGAGGCATAAGCTGCAACCATGGAGCCCACCGCGAACGTCGCAATAACCATCATGCTTGACGCCATAATGGACAGCAATGACTCGACAGACTCCAGGGAAACCTCGGGAAATACCCCGGAAAAGCCGAGATTGTCCGCCAACTTGGCGATGAATGCTCCACCAACAGAAAGCCCACTGAGCATCAGCGGCTTAACCCACAAACGCTCTTTGATGCGACTGAAGACGAAGCGCAGCCGATCCGCACTCAGCATCGTAGGCCGGGCCTTGAATCAATCAGGCTCTCGCGTTTTAGGAGCGCACAACGCCCGTTGATAATCATCCGTTATTTTTCGAACTAATCTGCTTCGAACCTTCAGGTGCGACCTGTCCGCTTGTGCCTTTGACAACGTATTGAATTGTTCCGCCGGACTTCAGGAAGGCCGCGGTTTGCTCCTCAATTGTGGTCGTTGTTACGGAATCCTTTGCGGGTTTCTTGCTCACTGTGTTCTCCCGGTTAACTACACTTTGTTTTAGCTGGTTGACGGAAAATTTCCGCCCAGCATGTTTTCAACAACGGCCGCATTGTAGAAGGCTTCCACCGTCTGGATTTTATCGCCTCGAACACGAAACCAGACTGCAAGCCGCACGTCCCCAATCAGTTCAAAATTCGTCCGATAGTCCAGAATCGCAAACACGTGTTCGCCGTCGGCGCTGAGTTGGCGAAGAATCAGGTCTTTCTGAATCGCTGCCATACCGAACGGGTAGGACATCATGTCGTCCGGGGTGAGGAAGCGCATATTCGGCCCCACATATTCAAACCCCTCAGTAACCAGCAAGGCCTTTGCCTCATCAAAACGCTGGGCGTGGATGTCAGCGATAAACTGCGCCACGATATCTTTCGGCTTCATGAATAGGCTCCACTTCTAATACGGGTATGGCTTGAATTACTGGATGCGCGTTAATGTTATAAACCATTGCGAACCCATCCCATCAGGCAAAATCATACTTACCGCCTTTCTCAAGCGCGCGCTGATAAGCAGCACGTTCCTGATAGTGTTTGACGTACTTTCGAATATTCGGGCGATCGGGCCCGACGATGCCCCGCGCTACCGAAGCTTCCAGCGGAAAACTCATCTGAAAATCGGCCGCGCTGATGTCGTCCCCCAGAAACCATGTGTTCTTGCCCAGATGCGCTTCGATAAAATCGAGATGGTTTTTAATCTGCGGACCAATAAACTGTTTGCCCGTCTTGTCCGCTATACCTTTGGCAATCGGCTTTGCAAAAAACGGCATGGGGCTGGTTTTCACCTTTTCGAATATCAGGCGCATCAGTAAAAACGGCATCAGCGAGCCTTCGGCGTAGTGCAGCCAATAATTGTAGTCAATCCACTGTTGAGTTCCAGGACTTGGCAAGGAGGCTTTATCGCCGTAGGTGTGGGCCAGATAGTCAATGATAACGCCGGACTCAGCAATCGTAAGATCGCCGTCTGTAATGACAGGGGATTTCCCAAGGGGATGCACCTTGCGCAGGCTGTCCGGTGCCAGCATGGTTTTCGAAT
This sequence comes from Marinobacter antarcticus, assembly GCF_011049865.1. Taxonomy (GTDB): domain Bacteria; phylum Pseudomonadota; class Gammaproteobacteria; order Pseudomonadales; family Oleiphilaceae; genus Marinobacter; species Marinobacter antarcticus_A. Next base: position 10,626 of record NZ_DRGY01000107.1, read on the forward strand.
CCCGTTCATAGCGCTTGATTTCATAAGGTTGCTCAAGCTCTTCCAGCATCCACAGAATTCGCTGTGATCGGGAATTATTCAGGTGATGAACGGTAATCATTGAGTTCTCCAATCTGTTTTTAGTTGCCCCGGAACGTTCACAACACCGTGCTCACTTTACCACCGGAGCCGCATTTTACCTTGAGGCTTTTGGCGCATTTTGGCGCAAGAGCACAGACCACCCCGCGTTTGTGCGCTTGTCAGGTGTATCCCACTCATGCATCAAGGTTATAATCTTGGGCCAAGCCAATATACCCGTCATTTTAAATTCAAAAACCCGGACACACGACGTTGAGCAAGGTCCATCGGAGTAAACATAGCCAACCCAAGCCTACCCAAAAAGGCCTGCACCCGAGAAACCTCCACAAACACGGCTATGATTTTCCGGCTCTCGTAAAAAGTTACCCGCCAATAGCGCCCTACGTTAAAAAAAACGCTCATGGCAACGTTTCTATAGAATTCGCCGACCCGTTGGCGGTAAAAGCCCTGAATGCCGCACTACTAAAGCAATACTACAACATTATCGATTGGGATATTCCAGAAGGCGCTCTTTGTCCGCCCATTCCCGGCAGAGTCGACTACCTCCATTACATAGCTGACTTGCTCGGGTTTGGCGAGTCGGCTGAAAATCTGACAGGTACCCCACCCCGCACCAACCTACTGGATATAGGAACGGGGGCGAATGGAATATATTCACTACTAGCCTGCCAAATATACGGCTGGCATTGTGTTGGCAGTGATATTAATGCGCAATCACTTGAGAACGCCGCCTCTATTATTGCTCACAACCCCAGGCTAAAACATTGCTTCACACTGCGCAGGCAAGTCGATAAAAACCGTATATTCGATGGCATCATTCAATCGGGCGAATTCTTTGATGTCAGCGTATGCAACCCACCTTTTCATTCTTCGCAAGATGAAGCGCGCAAAGGCAGCCAGCGTAAACTCAACAACCTTGCACGTAGTCGCGGTGAGCAAATACCTGCATCTTCCAGCCTGAACGCTTCCGCTCTGAATTTTGGCGGTCTGGAGGCCGAGCTTTGGTGTAAGGGAGGCGAACAGATGTTCCTTAAAAAAATGATAAAAGAGAGCCAGGTGTTTTCAACTCAATGCCGCTGGTTTACAAG
>NZ_DRGY01000108.1 GCF_011049865.1 Marinobacter antarcticus
CCGCAGAGTTTCTTGAGGCGCATACCTATACCCATCTGCAGCGTTGGGCGCAGGAAATTGAAAAGCGGCCAGCTGTCCAGCGCGGGCGTATGGTAAATCGCACCTGGGGCGAGCCTGAAGAGCAGTTACCTGAGCGCCACGATGCAAGTGACTTTCAGAACAAGACTCAGGACAAGCTTGCCGCAACCTCTGGCAACTCTTGATTTAGCCCTCATGTGTCAGCACCAGCACCTCAGGCTAATTCGGGCAAGCTCTGTCTGTCGCCGTATAGGCCGTCAGTAGCCCATTGCCGAGGAGGTGCTGCGCCTCGGGTCTGCGCCGCCGTACAGGGTGCCGTCTTCTCCTATCATGATGCTCTGAATGGCTCCCATAGCCGACTGGGTTACCACTTTATGACCCCGGTTTTCCAGCAGTCTTACGGTATCCGGGCTGATACCTTGTTCGATGCGGATTTCATCCGGTAACCACTGGTGATGGATGCGGGGTGCGCTGATGGCCGTCTGTATGTTCATGCCGTGATCAATCACGTTCATGATCACCTGAAGGGTGGTGGTGATAATGCGAGAACCTCCCGGGCTGCCGGTTACCAGGAAATTGCGCTTGTTCTTGCGAACGATGGTGGGCGACATGGAGCTGAGCATACGTTTGCCGGGCTCCACCTTGTTTGCCTCACCGCCAATCAGACCGTAGGCATTGGGCACGCCCGGCTTGGCGCTGAAGTCATCCATTTCGTTATTGAGTAAAAAGCCCGCGCCTTGCACGGTGATGCCCGAGCCGTAGCTGAAGTTGATGGTGTAGGTGTTTGATACGGCATTGCCCCATTTATCGACAACGGAAAAGTGGGTGGTTTCCGAGCTTTCGTAGCCGGGGGGCGTGCCGGGACCGATTTCGACGGCAGGGCGCGCCCGGTCCTGCTTGATGCCCTGGCGCAGTTCATCAGCGTAAGACTTGCTGGTCAGCCCCTGCAACGGCACGTTCACGTAATCTGTATCACCCAGATACTCTGCACGGTCGGCATAGGCCAGCTTCATGGCTTCGGCCATGTAGTGAATCGTATCGGCGGAGTTGTGGCCAAGCTCTGCGATTGGATAGCCTTCAAGAATGTTCAGTATCTGAACAATGTGAGTGCCGCCGGAGGAGGGGGGCGACATGGAATAGATATCGTAGCCCCGATAGTTTCCATGGACCGGGGCACGAACAACTGGCTGATAGCTTTCAAGGTCCTGGCGGGTGATGAGGCCCCCGTGCCTTTCCATTTCTTCAACAATCAGCCGTGCGGTTTCACCCTCATAAAAACCGTTCACGCCCTCGTCTGCAATGCGCTGCAGAGTGTCTGCCAATTCTGGCTGGCGAAAACGTTCGCCGGCCTGCCAGGCTGAACCATCCTCTTTATAAAAAGTCGCCAGGGTTGCCGGCCAGCGCTGCAACCGTTCTCGCGCCTGCTCAAGCCCCTCGCTGAAACGTTGCGGAACGATAAAGCCCTCCCGGGCGAGTTTGATGGCAGGCGCCAGTGCTTGCTTCAAGGACAGGGTACCGTGGCGGTTCAGCGCCATGGCAAAACCGGCGACGGTGCCGGGAACGCCAGCGGCCAGATGCGTAAAGCGACTGCGGTTTTGCACCACCTCGCCGGATTCGTCCTGATACATGGTTTCAGTGGCAGCCGACGGTGCTTTCTCCCGATAATCGATGGCTTCGGGTTCAGAGCCGTCGCCTTTTGATATCAGCATGAAACCACCACCACCGATATTTCCGGATCTCGGTTGGGTAACGGCCAGCGCAAATCCGGCGGTTACTGCGGCATCCACGGCGTTACCGCCATCTTGCAGCACTTTCAGCGCGACCTCCGTCGCCAGGGTGTGGCTGGTTGCTACCATGCCGTGGTGGGCAGTGGCAGGGTGGAACCGTTCGCCCTCAAGAATAGGTTGGCTGAAAACCGGCGCGGCCAGTGTTGCAAGGCATGCGGCCAGAGCGAGCACGCACAAGCTGCCTGAGCGCCCGGTGAGTCGCGTTTTCGATGATTGCTGGTGTAGGCCTCTGTCCATGTCTCCACTCCTCGTTTCTGATGTCCATATAAGCTATGATAGCTCGTCATTTTATCGGGTGCGTACCTGTAACGCTGGTACCTGCTCCGGCTGCTGTTTCCGACAACGGTTTTCCGGTGCACCTGCTTTCCCGTTTGTCAGTTAAGGAAAGGCTGTCATGGAGCATACCTACCGTCTTGTGATTTCCTGCCCGGACCGGGTTGGAATTGTCGCCAAGGTGAGTAATTTTCTGTCGACTTACAATGGCTGGATCACCGAAGCGAGCCACCACTCGGATACCCACACCGGCTGGTTCTTCATGCGCCATGAAATCAAGGCAGGGTCCATCCCGTTTGGTCTTGAGCAATTTCATGCTGCGTTTGCGCCGATTGCCCGGGAATTCGATATGCGCTGGCATATCGCCGATTCGGCCCAGCCCAAAAAAGTGATCCTGATGTGCAGCAAAGAATCCCACTGCGTGGCCGACCTGTTGTACCGCTGGCATAGCAACGAAATCAACGCTGAGATTGTGGCGGTCATTTCCAATCACGATGATTTGCGCCGAATGGTCGAGTGGCATGAAATTCCATATCACCACATTCCGGTAAGCAAAGATAATCGCGAAGAGGCATTCGCTCACATCGACGAGCTTTTTCAGAGCTACGAAGCTGATGTGGTGGTGCTTGCGCGCTATATGCAGATTTTGCCTGCTGAGCTTTGCGCCAGGTACGCAGGCAAGGTGATCAACATTCACCACAGTTTTTTGCCGTCTTTCGCGGGCGCGCGGCCTTACCATCAGGCCTACAGCCGCGGGGTCAAGCTGATCGGAGCTACCTGTCATTACGTCACTCAGGATCTTGATGAAGGGCCGATCATCGAACAGGACGTCATCCGCATTACCCACAGCAATACCATCGAGGACATAGTGCGCCTTGGTAAAGACGTAGAGAAAAATGTTCTTGCCCGGGGATTGCGCTCTCATATTGAGGATCGCGTCATCACCCACGAAAACAAGACGGTGGTATTTAATTAAGGCTGCCTCACAGATGCCCCGAAGGGGTGTGACTGTGGTAGAATCGGCGGCTTGATGAAGAACAACTACGGGGCCGGGAAACGGCTCTGAAACGACTTCCAGATAACGCAAAGGAACCTTTCTCGATGGGTGAATTAGCCAAAGAGATCCTGCCGGTCAATATTGAAGATGAACTGAAGCAGTCTTACCTTGATTACGCCATGAGCGTAATCGTCGGGCGGGCGCTTCCGGACGTGCGGGATGGCCTCAAGCCGGTTCACCGTCGTGTTCTGTTCGCAATGTCCGAACTGAACAACGACTGGAACAAGGCCTACAAGAAGTCTGCCCGTGTGGTGGGTGATGTTATCGGTAAATACCACCCGCACGGTGACTCTGCTGTTTACGACACCATCGTTCGTATGGCTCAGCCGTTTTCCCTGCGTTATCCGCTGGTAAACGGCCAGGGCAACTTTGGTTCTATCGACGGCGATAACGCGGCAGCCATGCGTTACACCGAAATCCGCATGGAGAAAATTGCACACTCCCTGCTGGCGGATCTCGATAAGGAAACCGTAGACTTTGTCGACAACTACGACGGCACAGAGCGGATTCCCGAGGTTATGCCCACCCGGGTTCCCAACTTGCTGGTGAACGGCTCATCCGGTATTGCGGTGGGCATGGCGACCAATATTCCGCCCCACAACCTGACCGAAGTGGTCAATGGTTGTCTGGCGCTGATTGATAATCCGGATCTCACCTGCGATGAGCTAATGGAGTTCATTCCGGGCCCGGATTTCCCGACCGACGGTATCATTAACGGTCGCGCCGGCATTGTTGAAGCCTACCGTACCGGTCGTGGCCGCATCTATATTCGCGCCCGCCACGAAATTGAGCACGACAAAAAAACCAATCGTGATGCCATCATCATCACTGAGCTGCCTTATCAGCTAAACAAGGCTCGCTTGATCGAAAAGATCGCCGAACTGGTGAAAGAAAAGCGCCTGGAAGGCATCACCGAGCTGCGGGATGAGTCGAACAAGGAAGGCATTCGCGTTTTCATAGAGCTGCGCCGCGGCGAAAACCCGGAAGTTGTAGTCAACAATCTGTTTAAGCATACCCAACTGCAGACGGTGTTCGGTATCAACATGGTTGCGCTGATAAACGGCGAGCCCAGAATCCTTAATCTCAAGGAAATGTTGGACGCATTCGTGCGTCACCGCCGTGAAGTGGTGACCCGCCGTACCCTTTATGAGCTGCGCAAAGCCCGCGAGCGGGGCCACATTCTTGAAGGCCTGACCGTCGCACTGGCCAACATTGATGAAATGATCGAACTGATCAAAGCGTCCCCGAGTTCTCTGGAAGCCAAAGAAAAGCTGATGGCCCAGGGTTGGCCGCCAGGTGACGTAATGGCGATGCTTGAGCGTGCCGGCGAAGATGCTTGCCGTCCGGACGATCTGCCTGAAATCTACGGTCTGCGCAGTGGTCTGTATTTCATGTCGCCGGAGCAGACCCAGGCTATCCTGGATATGCGTTTGCACCGCTTGACCGGCCTGGAGACTGAAAAGCTCCAGAACGAGTACAAGGAAATTCTCGAGAAGATTGCGGGGTTGCTGGAAATTCTGGGCGACCCAGATCGCCTGATGCAGGTTATCCGTGAAGAGCTGGAAGCCGTGGTAGCGGAGTTTGGTGACAAGCGCCGTACTGAAATAACCAGCTCCCAGCGCGATCTCACGATTGCCGATCTGATTGACGAAGAAGACCTGGTGGTTACCATTTCCCACAGCGGTTATGCCAAAACCCAAGCGGTTGAGGATTATCAGGCCCAGCGTCGTGGAGGCCGTGGTAAGGCCGCAACCTCCATGAAAGACGAAGATTTCGTTGAAAAGCTGCTGGTTGCCAATTCCCACGACACGATTTTGTGTTTCTCCAATCGCGGCAAGGTTTATTGGTTGCGTGTGTTTGAGATTCCCCGTGCCAGCCGCGCGTCCCGTGGCCGGCCGATGGTGAATATTCTGCCGCTGGATGAAGGTGAGCGCATCACCACATTCCTGCCGGTGCGGGATTATCCGGAAAACCAGTTTGTGTTGATGGCCACGTCTGCGGGTGTGGTCAAGAAAACACGCTTACCGAACTTTTCTCGCCCGCGCAGCAGTGGCCTGATTGCATTGTCGCTGGACGAAGGCGATACCCTGATTGGCGCTGCAATAACCGAAGGCGATGCCGAAATCATGCTGTTCTCTACAGCTGGCAAAGCGGTTCGGTTTAACGAAGAAGCCGTTCGCCCACTGAGCAGAACTGCTCGTGGCGTGCGTGGTATCAGAATGCCGGCAGGTCATCACGTGGTTTCCCTGATTATTCCTCAGGACGGCGGCGCCATTCTGACTGCCAGTGAGAATGGTTACGGCAAGCGCACTGCGATTGAAGAGTTCCCAACCTACAGCCGTGGCAGCCAAGGCGTTATTGCCATGCAGTGCTCCGATCGCAACGGCAACCTGGTTACCGCGTTGCAGTTGTTCGAAGGCGACGAGATGATGCTGATTTCCGACAAGGGCACGCTGGTTCGTACCCGCACGGACGAAGTATCGGTTCTCAGCCGGAACACGCAGGGCGTGCGCTTGATCAGACTGAGCCAGGAAGATGAGCGCTTGGTAGGCGTGGAACGCATTGCTGAAACCGACGATGACGATATCGCAGGCACGGATATTGAAGGCACAGACATCGAAGGCGAAGATGCTTCAACAGATGAAAACGCAGACAACCGTCCGGAGCAGGGCGCTGGCGAGGAATAGGTCGGCACCGCCGAACATCGAATTCGCAAGACGTGAGAGACCACAGGAACATGAGCAGGGCGTATAATTTTTGTGCAGGTCCGGCAACCTTGCCGGAGAGCGTGCTGGCACAGGCGCGGGACGAGATGCTGGACTGGCGTGGCACGGGCATGTCCGTGATGGAAATGAGCCATCGCGGAGATGCGTTCGTGGAAATTGCCGAAACTGCTGAGCAGGATGTGCGTGAATTGGCTGGAATATCAGACGACTACGCGGTTCTCTTCATGCAGGGTGGCGCTTCCAGTCAGTTCTCCACCATTCCCTTGAACCTGCTTGGCGACAAAACGTCTGCGGATTATGTGAACACCGGTATCTGGTCCAAAAAGGCCATTGCCGAGGCCAGGCGTTACGGCGACGTGAACGTAGTCGCCAGTTCGGAAGCCAACGGCTTTGCCAGTATTCCAGATCCGGCATCCTGGCAAACCAGCGCCGATGCGGCCTACCTGCATTACACGCCGAACGAAACCATCGGCGGCCTGGAATTTGATTTTGTTCCCGACAGCGGCGATGTGCCGCTGGTAGCAGACATGTCCTCTACCATGCTTTCGCGCCCGGTAGACGTGTCCAGATTCGGGCTGATCTACGCCGGTGCCCAAAAGAATATCGGCCCCTCCGGGCTGGTGGTCGTCATTATTCGCAAAGACCTTCTGGGCAAAGCCCACAAGGAAACGCCGACCATGATGAACTATCAGGTTATTGCTGATAACGGCTCCATGTACAACACGCCCGCAACCTACTCCTGGTATCTTGCGGGCCTGGTGTTCAAGTGGCTGAAGTCTCAGGGCGGAGTTAAAGCCATGGGTGAGATCAACCAGCGCAAAGCGGGAAAGCTGTACGACTTCATTGATACCAATGAGTTTTACGCAAACCCGATTGAGCCACGCTTTCGTTCCTGGATGAATATACCCTTTACCCTGCGAGACGATGCCTTGGACAGCGCGTTTCTTGAGGGTGCCAATGCCCGGGGGTTGCTGAATCTTGCCGGCCACCGGTCCGTTGGCGGCATGCGTGCCAGCGTTTATAACGCCATGCCAGAGGCCGGCGTGGATGCGTTGATTCAGTACATGACCGAATTTGCCAGAGAGCGGGGCTGATCATGAGTGATGAGCAGGTTCGCCTGGGAGAATTGCGGGAAGAAATAGACAGCCTTGATCACAGGATTATGGAGCTGATCAGTGCCCGCGCCACCTGCGCCCAGGAAGTGGCTCATGTGAAAATGGCTGCCAACCCCGAGCAGGACGTTTTTTTCTACCGTCCTGAACGGGAAGCTCAGGTTTTGCGTCGTATCAAAGAGGCCAACCCAGGCCCTTTGCCTGGCGAAGAAATGGCCCGGTTGTTTCGCGAAATCATGTCGGCGTGTCTGGCGTTGGAAAAACCCATGCACATTGCCTTCCTGGGGCCTATCGGCACCTTTACCCAGGCGGCTGCGCTCAAACACTTCGGGCATTCTGTTGTCAGCGTGCCTTTACCGGCCATTGATGCCGTTTTCCGCGAAGTAGAGTCGGGCGCAGCGCACTATGGCGTGGTACCGGTTGAGAACTCCACAGAAGGCATGGTCAACCATACGCTTGATATGTTCATGCTGTCCCAGCTGAAGATCTGCGGCGAAGTGCAACTGAGAATTCATCATCATTTGCTGGTGTCGCCGGAGTTCCGTGACCAGGAAATAACCCGCATCTACTCGCATCAGCAGTCGTTTGCCCAATGTCGTCAATGGCTGGACACCCACCGCTATGGCATTGAGCGGGTGACGGTATCCAGCAATGCCGAAGCGGCACGCAGGGCGGCAAAAGAGCCGGGCACCGCCGCCATCGCTGGAGATATGGCCGCCGAGCTCTACGGTTTGGAGACGCTGGCCAACAGCATTGAAGACAGGCCAGACAACACCACGCGGTTCCTGATTATCGGCCGCGAAGCTGTGCAGTCAAGCGGGCAGGATAAATCATCGATCCTTGTGTCCATGAGAAACAAACCGGGTGCGCTGTATCAACTGCTGGAGCCGTTTCATCGCCACGGAATCAGTCTCACGCGGCTAGAAACCCGGCCTTCTCCCAGCGGCACCTGGGCTTACGTGTTCTATATCGATTTTGAAGGGCACATGGACGATGAGCAGGCGCATAAAGTGCTTGCCGAGGTAGAAGAAGAAGCCGTCGAACTCAAGCGGTTGGGTTCCTATCCCATCGGTGTTCTTTAGTCTCAGTCATTGAAGGAAGGTTTATGGCCATTGATTTTCAAAGCCTTGCGGTGCAGGGCGTTCAGGCTTTGTCGCCCTATCAACCGGGTAAACCAATCAGCGAGTTGGCTCGCGAGATGGGCCTGGAGCCGGCTGAGATTATCAAGCTGGCCAGCAATGAGAATCCTCTTGGCCCGAGCAAAAAAGCAATCGCAGCGGCTCAAAATGCGATGCCCGATCTTTGCCTGTATCCCGACGGCAACGGATTTGATCTGAAACAGAAACTGTCCACTCGCCTTGGCGTGGGGGCTGATCAGATTACCCTTGGTAACGGCTCAAATGACGTGATCGAGGTCATTGCCCGTTGTTTCGCGGGATCCGACTCCGACGTTGTGTTTTCCCAGTATGCGTTCGCCGTTTACCCGCTGGTTACTCAGGCTATTGGCGCCAAAGGCGTTGTCGTGCCCGCCAAAGAGTGGGGACACGATCTCGATGCCATGGCAGCGGCAGTCACAGAGCGTACCCGGCTGATATTTATCGCCAACCCAAACAACCCCACAGGAACCGTGCACGGCTCAGGTGCCATCGAAGCGTTTCTGGGTAAAATTCCCGAAGATGTGCTGGTGATTCTGGATGAAGCATACTGTGAGTATATGACAGGCGAGGCGGACCCAGACGGTGTTGCGTTGTTAACCCGATTCCCGAACCTGATTGTGTGCCGCACGTTTTCCAAAGCCTGGGGGCTTGCGGCGCTACGGGTTGGCTACAGCGTCAGCTCAGCGGCTATTGCCGATGTTCTGAACCGCGTTCGCCAGCCTTTTAATGTAAGCGCCGTTGCGCTCGCCGCTGCCACGGCAGTGCTGGATGACGAAGACTACCTGCAGCGCTCGCGGGAGGCTAATACCGCCGGGTTGAAACAGCTAGAGAATGCCTTTGACCAGATGGGGCTTCGGTACATTCCCTCGTCCGGAAACTTCGTGGCCGTAGAAATAGGGCCGCAAGCCATGGGCGTATACCAGGCCCTTCTGGATCACGGCGTTATCGTGCGCCCGATTGCAGGTTACGGTATGCCCGGTTACCTGCGAGTGTCGGTGGGGTTACCTGCACAAAACGAACATTTTATCGATGCCCTCTCAAAGGCGTTGGCAGCGGCAGGGCAAGGAGCCTGAGATGTCGACGCGCGAGCCCCTTTTTCAGCGCGTTGCCATCATCGGTCTGGGCCTTATAGGCGGGTCGCTCGCCGGTGCTATCC
>NZ_DRGY01000109.1 GCF_011049865.1 Marinobacter antarcticus
CCTGTGGGATTCGGGTGTAGCTGTTATAAGCCGGTGGCAATTCTGCCCGATGTGCGCTGCCTTCCATCAGTTGATGTTCAGTAATGCGTGTGGGCCGCATAACCACGTGTGTTGCGGGCGGGAAGTAACCAAATAACCTCTCCCCTGCGGTTATCTGATCGCAGCGGGAGTCGGTAACGTTTGCAAAACCCCAAACCGGGATGACGCCCCAGCCAGCACTGTCCTCACCCACAGGTGGGTAAAACTGCCAGTAACCCAGCATGTCACCGGCCGCCGCGTAGGTAATGTTGTTGGCAGTGAAAGAGAAACTGTCTACGGCAAGTCTGATTTGCCCGGGCGCAAGTGGTGAGCTGGCAGTGTCAGCGTCGAGAGGAACCAGGCGCTGCTTGGAAAAATCGTCTTTTCGTATCTGGAATTGCGACATATTCAAATCCATTTTGGTTTAGTGTGCATCTCTGGCAACGTTGCGAATGCCTTGAAGAATTTCCAGAAATATGAGATCACCAATAGCGACTGGCCCGCGGATTATCGAGGCGGCCAAGCTTTTCACGTCAATTATAGGAAACACTTTATGTCAAAAAAAATAGTAATGTTTGAGTACGAGAAAGAGACAAAAAACAGTGTTCGCTACAAAGAGATCCCTGATGAAGGAACTGCGCCTGTCATCGGTACTCTATACGTTCAGAAGTGGTTTGCGGGTGATAGTAAATCTATTGAGATAACAATAGACAAAAAAGACTAGCTGGCTCTTCCATTTATGGTCATAGACAAAGCGAGCGGAAAAATAATTGGGTCCACCCGGTTTTGTCATGCCGATATGGTCAATCAGAGAGTGGAAGTTGGTTATACGTGGTATGCAAAAAGCTCTCAGCGCTCGTCAATCAATACCGAATGTAAAATGCTATTGTTAACCCATGCGTTTGAGGTGTTGGACGCTATTGCTGTTGAGTTTCGCACCCATTGGCATAATCAAGCCTCACGGCAAGCCATAGCCCGCCTGGGCGCAAAACAAGACTGTGTGCTCAGAAATCATCAAAAAGGGCCTGATGATTTGTATCGGGATACTGTGGTTTTCTCAATAATTAACCTCGAATGGCCGGCCGTAAAAATGAGCCTGCTGCATAAGTTGGCGAAGCACAGCTAAAAAACCACGGAGTTCAGACGCCTGAGGTACGCCGCGTCGCTCAGCATTTTGTAAGTCCACAAATTTCGAGGATTAAAATATGACTTTAAGAGTTATCGGCACCATTGGGACATTTTTTTTAGTTTTCTTTGGGCTGATGTCTATGGTTGGCGACGTTTCCGTCGCAGATTTCTTCGCTTTGCTAGGCTTCGGGTGTATAGCGGGCTTAATCGCTTGGTATAAGCTCTTCAAGCCTGGTGCTCAACGGTAAGGGGACTAAGTGTACCTGTTTGGCCATTCATCATTTCAACCACGTCAGGAGCATCCAGTATGTTTTGCGGCCTGAGCGCATTTCCCCTGACCCCGATGAACGAGCGCGGTTTAGACGAGGCGGCGTTTGTTCGATTGATTGGGCGGCTCGTCACGGCCAACGTCGATTCAATCTGCGTGCTGGGCTCCACCGGAAACTACGCTTACCTGACCATGGCAGAGCGTGCGCGTGCGCTGAGACTTGCAGTGGAACACGCAGGCAATATCCCGGTGATGGTGGGTATTGGCGCACTGCGCACGCGCGACGTACTTACTCTGGCTGAAGATGCAGAGGCTGCCGGTGTATCCGGGGTGCTGATGGCTCCAATGTCGTATCAGAAACTGCTTCCAGAGGAAGTTTTCGGGCTCTACGAAGCCATAACGCACGCGCTGTCGATACCGCTTTGTGTTTACGATAATCCCGCGACCACGCAGTTTGTGTTCAGTGACGAGCTTCATGGCCAGATCGCGCAACTTCCGAACGTGGCGTCTATCAAGATTCCCGGAGTGCCCGAGGATCCCCTTGAGGCAAGATCAAGGGTTGAACGACTTCGCGCACAGATTCCCTCACACATCACTGTGGGCATCAGCGGAGATGGCTGTGCGGCAAACGGACTGAATGCCGGCTGCGATGCTTGGTATTCGGTGATCGGGGGAGTGTTCCCCACCACCGCACTTGCGATTACGCGCGCAGCGCAGGCCGGGAACGCGCAGGAAGCGACGCGGTTATCGGAAAGATTGCAGCCGCTGTGGGCGTTATTCAGCGAGTTTGGCGGCAGTTTGCGCGTTGTCGCGGCCGCTGCACAATTGCAGGGACTCGTTGAAGATCCGTGTTTGCCGCTGCCGCTCAAAGCCTTGAATAAAGAGGGGCGCCAACGACTCGGGGAGTTGATTGATGAACTGGGCTTATCTTGACGGCTGCGGTGTCATGGCTGACAGGATGCGATCAGGATTTCGGCATACGTATACTGACCATGAGCCCTGTCTCTCTTTGCGCGTTTGCATAGTCCAATCGAATGGACGCGTTTAGACGGTCACAAATTGACTTTACAATCGATAAACCAAGTCCTGATCCAGGCTGACCCGTGCCAAGAATTCTATAGAATGGATCGAATACCCTTTCACGCTCTTCAAGCGGAATGCCTGGGCCCGTATCACTCACCGTGATGAGTACAGATGTTCCATCCTCGCGAGCATCCAGATCCACCTCGCCACCGCGGGGCGTGTAGTGGATAGCATTCATGACCAGGTTCGTCAGCACGGTATTGAGCTCTGTCTCACTGGCTGAAACCCATAGGTCAGGATAAGCGTCCAGATCCCCGCCCTGCCCGACCCCAAGATCGATACCGGCAGACTGCGCAAGGGGAAAAAGATCTTCGAGCAGGGTTTGAAGAGATGTGTTGACCATTACGCCAGGCTCAACAACACCCTTGTAGTCCTGAACGCGCGTATAGGTGAGCAATTGGTCCACCAGGTGACGGGTGCGCTGGATGCCGCCACGGAGGTCGTTGGATCGTTTGTGGGCTATAGACGACATTTCACTCTCATTCAGGCGTTCGGCCTGCAGAGACAGTGCGGTCAGTGGCGTTCTGAGTTCATGGGCCGCATCGGCTATAAATCGCCTTTGAACTGACACTGACTCAGCTACTCTCGCAAAAAGCCGATTGATCGCGACGACGAACGGGCGGATTTCTTCAGGCAGATCGGTTTCAGGAAGTGCACTTACGGTCCGGCCTTTACTCTCATCAAGTTCCTTGGCCAGACGTGACAGGGGTCGGAACATCTTTTTAATGATATCGCGAGCCAGCAATAGCAGAATCGGCATCAGAATCAGAAACGGCAATAGGGTTCGCAAAGCGCCGTCCCTTGCGATTTCGTCACGGACGGCCACTTCCTGGCCAACGGCGACCCGCGTGCCCGACTTAAGCGTTTTGACATAGATTCGATAAGAACGATCGTGAAGCTGAATATCCTGAAAACCATCAGAAAGCTGGGATGGCAATTCCGGAGTCACCCTGTCGTGGGGCGTCGCTCGGCCGAGCGGCTTAATAAACACACGATTCTCGATGCTTGGGAATGAGCCTTCGGCATTCGCTGGCTCTTCTGTAAACGTCGCGTGATGACGATCTGCAAGAATGGCGACCTGGCGGAGGATGTCGTCCTGTAGCTCATTGGCCTCACCGAAGGCGGTCACGAACGAGAAGGTGCCTGCAACTACGGCTACTGCGACAATGGCACAGGATAGCCAGAATGAGAGTCTGAACTGGAGAGACACGTTCATGAATTTTTTGCGATCACCCATCCAACGCCTCTGACATTTTTAATGGTTTCGGCACCCAGCTTTTTACGGACTGAATGGATGAGATATTCCACCGCATTACTTTCAACTTCCTCTTCCCATCCATAGATTCGATCCTCCAGCGCAGATCGCGAGAGAATAGCGCCAGGCCGCACCAACAGGGCCTGAACAAGTGAGAACTCACGACTGGATAATTGCACGGCCGACTGGCCTTCCACTTGAGCGTTCCGCGTTACCGGGTTCAGTGAAAGCCGGCCATTCGTCAGCACGGGGTCAGCGCTGCCACCCGTGCGTCGGAAAAGGGCTCTCATGCGCGCCATGATTTCGGCCATATCAAAGGGCTTGATAACGTAGTCGTCAGCACCGGCATCCAGTCCCCGAATACGATCGTCAAGACCGTCACGGGCCGTGATAATGAGTACCGGCGTATCCAGGTGCATGCCTCGAAGGGCCTCAAGTACTTGCTGCCCATTTTTCCGGGGCAAGCCAAGATCAAGCAGAACAATATCGTAATGCTGCAGTGAAGCGGCATTGATCGCCGCTTCACCATCTTGAACCCAGTCGACGGCATACGATGATTCCCGGAGGGTTTGCTCCAGCACATCACCGATCATGGGATCATCTTCGACTAAAAGAACGCGCATCCGACCTCCATAATTCCAAGTGACATCCCTTGGAGATTGTTGCGCATCCGGTCAATCGTTTCCAAGGCAAAATGCAACGAAATTAATCTATAGGATCCGACGACTGATCGTTATCTTCCCGATCCATTTCAGACGAAAGTACCTTTGACGTCATCGGATCGACGCGAACGTCAAGCGTTTGCTTTCCTTTGATGATCTCGACATCAAACGCAGGCCCATTAGCCGTCTGCTCAAACTCGGCACGAGAGGCCTTGCCACCGGAATGCTGTTCGGCAACCTGAATAGCCTCCTGCAAAGAAATCTTTGCCTGGGAAATGGACGGCTCGTCTGTTTCGATATCGCCAGAAGCAAATGCGGGGATCGCAGTCACGGTTAAAGCGCTACAAAGCAATAAAAGTCTTAGGCGTTTGTTCATTTGAATTCTCCAATAAGGCACCGGTTTTGGTGTAATGAAGAGGATGAACCGGAAAACTTAGCTCAGACTGAGGTCACGGGATTGGAGTACTCTGTTGCAGGATTTAAATAACCGTGATTAACCGCCACTTCGCTGTACACGTCCGGCAAACCCATCTTGAGCCTGATTCCGCAGCCTTCAAGATAGTGTCCACTTATTCTTTAGTGGACACTATCTATGAACAACGTAAGCGTAACCCGCCCTTACCGAAAACGCCGTCGACACTCCCCGGAATTTAAAGCGCGGCTGGTGGCCGAGTGCCACAGCCCGGGTGCGTCTGTTTCTCGTATTGCCCTGGATAATGACCTCAACGCCAACCAGCTTCGGCGTTGGATCAGAGAGTCGAAGCAAGTAGAAGGAAGCCTGCCGATAAGAATCGCACCATCCGAATCGAGATTCCACGAGCCGGCGGCTCGGTTGTCGTGGAGTGGCCCGCCGATCAAGGTCAGCAGTGCGCGGCGTTTCTACGCGAACTGATACCATGATCCGCATTGACGAGATCTGGCTGGCCACAG
>NZ_DRGY01000110.1 GCF_011049865.1 Marinobacter antarcticus
GTAGAAATACTGCTAAGCCCGTGATTGAACGCATCAAACAGCGTCATTCCCGATAGCCAGTATGTAAGAACGGCCGTGGTGGAAAATGTGAAATACACAAGAAGCAGTCCACGGCTGAGCGTTTTCATTCGGGGAAGGGCTTTATCGGTCCATTCAGACGATTCCGTAGCAAACAGCCGCATACCGCCAACACGCAAAAAGGGCAGTACAGCCACGAACATACCGATAATTCCGATTCCGCCTATCCAGTGCAGAATCGATCTCCATAGAAGAAGGTCTTTGTCCATGGTGTCCAGGCCGCTGAACACCGTCGCGCCGGTGGTAGTGATGCCTGAGGTGCTCTCGAAGAACGCATCCGCCAGGGAAATGCCAACGTCACTGAGAAAAAAAGGAAGCGCGGAGAGCAGGGCAATAAGAAACCAGGACGACACCGTCAGCACAAACATGAACCTGGGCTTCAGATCCCGTGGCCGCCGGTAGGTAGAAATAATGCCCAGCCCACCCAGACCAAACACGAGTGCTGCAGATTCTATAAACGACACCGCATTGGGCGCCGCCGAGCCGAGCAGCAGGAATACCGGTAGGGTCATGAATATGCTTAACAGCACAAACATGATGCTTACAATAAAAACAACAGGATAGAGGTTTCTCAATGGGTGCCCGAGCTAGCTGAACCGAGACAGGGCGTCAGAATACCTGTGGGGGGGGCTTATCCGCAAGGTAACAAGTAGCCTTGTACTTTATTACCCGGGTATTAAAACACCGTCAGTAAAGGCCTAACGGCTACTCCAGACATGGAAAAACAATGCGGATTGATGCAATCTGGATGGCTAAAGCAACTGCATCTTCACGGGAACCTGACGTTGAACTTACTTGCTCATCTTTTTCTCGCACCCGATTCACCCGAAGCCCGGGTGGGTAGCATTCTGGGCGATTTTACGCGAGGAGTAGACTTGGCGGCGCTTTCGCCCTCCGTGAGGCTGGGGGTTCGTCATCACTTTGCGGTGGATAGCTACACCGACAAACATCCGGATGTGCTGGCCAGCAAGCGGCTATTTTCCCGACAGCGCCGCAAGTTTTCCGGCGTCGCTCTGGATGTTCTGTATGACTACTTTCTACTGCGACACTGGAACAAGTTCACCGATGCAGATCAAAACACCTTCATCAACGAGGTGTATACCGAACTGCAGAACAACGAAAACCTGATGACACCCGATATGAGCAGGACAACCCGGCACCTGGTGTCTCACGATTGGTTCGGCTCGTATCGTGATTTGGACAACATTGGCTACGCGCTGGATAGAGTGGCTGCACGAATCCGGTTTGAGAATTCGTTTTCTGGAATCATTACCGAAATTCGCCCGTTACACGCTGAGCTTGAAAAACATTTTTTATCATTTTTTCCGGATTTACAAACATTTGCAGGAGGAATTGAATGAAGTTTCCGATCTCTTTTTTGCTCGCTACGGCGATCAGCTTCCCAGCCGTTGCACTGGCAGATACAACGTCAGAAAGTGAGGCTACTGCGCCTGAAACGCTCGGTTTCGTAGAATGGATCGTGATGAACGAGACAGATTTGCGACTCAAGGCGCGGCTGGATACGGGCGCCAAGACGTCGTCCCTGCACGCCGTTAACGTAGAAGAGTTCAAGAAAGACGATGAAAAATGGGTGAAGTTTCAGATCCCCCTGGCAGATCATGAGGACCAGCCTACCGAAGGCGATATTAAGCATGAGGAGATTATTCTTGAGCTCGAACGCCCGGTAGAGCGCACCGTTCTTATCAAACGTAAAGGCGCACCGTCGCAACGACGCTACGTGGTGATGATGGATTTCTGCATTGCCGGCACGAACCATGAAACCCAGTTTTCACTGACCGATCGCAGTAATTTTTCCTATCCTGTGCTGCTTGGTCGCCGATTCATGAGCGACGACAATATTCTGATCGACTCGGCAAACAGTTTCACGGCAAGCACAGAGTGTGAGTACATGACTCTGGAAGAGTTGGCCGAGCGGTACCAGGCAAAAATCATCAGGACGGATGAGACAACCTGAGCGATCGATTCATAAAGTTCCGGAATTTGTGACGCCAGCCATCCGCCAATAATGATGTCGGTTTCGATGGTCTACTCAACACGCGATGAAAATGGCAGAACGCAGTCTACATCCGTGAATTCAGATTCCAGAGGATCCAGATTGTCCCGCCGGCCATCAAAAATAGAATCAGACCGGTAAACAGAATTAATTGAAGTTCGTCCCTGTGAGACCGACGCAAATCAATATGCAGAAAATACCGGAAGTGAACCAGTACCTGCACCACTGCAAGCAGAGTGAGTACCATTAGACAGCCCAGTGTATCGAGCCAGTGAGAGGCAACCAGACCGAAGGCGGCCAGCGTCAGTAACACTGCCAGTATCCCGCCGATGCAGTACTCACGAAATTCCTGGCGAGGGTCCTCGGCTTCGCTGTCCGGTAATTGATCAGGTTCCATTTCCATCAGGCGACTCCCTAGGCAACTCCGAATAAATAGACAAAAGTAAAGATGCCAATCCAGACAACATCCAGCATGTGCCAGAAGATGGCCAGACGCATAAGACGGGTTTTGACATTCCGGTTCAGACCAAATACAAAAACCTGCACCAACAGAACGAGCAGCCAGATCAATCCGCTGCTAACGTGAATTCCGTGGGTTCCCACCAACAGAAAAAACGCCGACAAAAAACCGCTGGTCTGTGGTCCATGGCCTTTCGATATCATGTCGGTGAAATCGTAAACCTCCAGGCCCACAAAACCGGCGCCAAGCGCAAATGTCACTACCAGCCAGAAAACAAGGCGTGTTCGGTCCTGGCGGTATTTCATTGCCAGAGCGGCCAGCCCGAAGGTAAAACTGCTCACCAGTAACAGCATCGTTTCAATAAATGGATTTTTCAGGTCAAGAATATCGCCCGGAGTTGGGCCTCCGGCGACACCGTGCTGGCTTTGCGCGGCATAATCAGCGAACAGCAGGGCGAACAACACCAGATCGCTCATCAGAAATACCCAGAAGCCGAACAACAGCGTTTCGGCGGCTTCATGGGTTTCCGGATCGGTGCTGCCCATATTGAGCCCGGGATGGCGGCTATATTTCCGGATCTTATTCATACCACAACCTCTGCCAAACCTTGGTTTGCAGACGTTGTCTCATGCTCACGAGGAGCCGGCTTCAGAGCCTTGACCGAACGCAGCCAGCGTTCATGCTCCTCACGCACCTGACTGGCAGGAATGGTTTCCTCGGTGTTCTGACAGAAGCTGCGCGCGATCACCGTTGCCCAGACCGCAATAAACGAAGCGATAGTGAGCCACCAGATATGCCAGGTGAGCGCGAAGCCCAGCGCCGCTGTCAACGCACAGATAACCGGCGCAACGATGCTGTTCTTCGGCATTTTAATGTCCTCATAGTGCTCAGGGGCGGTATAGCTGGTGCCGTTTTTCTTCATCCAGGTAAATGCATCGCGATCATGTACCTGTGGTATGACAGCAAAGTTATATTCTGGTGGAGGTGCGCTCATGGACCATTCCAGACTCCGGCCATCCCAGGGATCGCCGCCCGGAACTCGCGTAGTGTCACGATCACGAATACTGACCCAAAGCTGTACGACCTGACTTGCCAGCCCTGCCAGAATAAGCAACGCACCACAAAAAGCGACAACCAGCCAAGGCAGGTATTGCGGATCAAACCATTGCGCGGAACGGCGCATAGCGCCCATCAACCCGAGGGCATATAGCGGCATAAACGCCAGATAAAATCCGAATGACCAGCACCAGAAGGAGATGCGCCCCCATTTTTCAGAGAGCCGAAACCCGAACATTTTCGGGAACCACACGTAATAGGCGGCGAACATGCCAAACAGGGTGCCGGGGATCAGCATATTGTGGAAGTGGGCGACCAGAAATAGCGAATTATGAACTGCGAAATCCACGGGAGGATTGGCGAGGATAACGCCAGTCAGCCCACCAATCACGAAGGTGACCATAAACATGATCGAGAACAGCATTGCTGTTGTGAGACGCACGCGTCCTCGAACCATCGTAAGCAGCCAGTCGTATACTTTAACGCCAGTGGGCACACCAATCAGCATGGTCGCGATACCAAAAGCCGCATTCAGGTCGGCAGTCTCGCCCATGGTGAAAAAATGGTGGAGCCAGACGCAAAAAGATAAAACGGCGATGGCCATGGTGGCAAAGACCAATGAGTGATACCCGTAGAGGCGCTTGCCGGAAAACGTGGAAAAAACCTCTGAAAACACGCCGAAAGCGGGCAGGATAACGATATACACTTCCGGATGGCCAAACAGCCAAAACAGGTTCGTGTAGTTCATCATGTTGCCGCCGAGGGCATTGGTGAAAAAGTGAAAGCCAGCGTAGCGGTCAAGGGCGAGCATCAGGGTGGCCACTGTCAGGGGCATCATGGCAAAAATCATGATGATGCTGGTGCACAGGGCCGTCCAGCTGAAAAGTGGCATCCGGAACCAGGTCATTCCCGGGGCGCGGAGCTTATAGATGGTCACCGCGAAATTGATACCGGTGAGCGTGTTACCGATCGAACTCAAGGTTACCGCCCAGATCCAGTAATCCACGCCAGCACCGGGGTTGAATGCCAGTTCGGTGAAGGGCGGATAGCCGCTCCAGCCTCCGGTTGAGAACTTGCCGATCACCAGTGAAATCATAATGAGCACAGCGCCGGCGGCCGTCAAAGCCAGGCTGATCGCATTGAGTAAAGGGAATTTCACATCCCGGGCGCCGATCTGTAATGGCATCACCACATTGATAATGCCGATCAGAAAAGGCATCGCCATAAAAAAAATCATGATGGTGCCATGGGTGCTGAAAAGCTCGCCAAAATGTTCAGGCGCCAACGGCCCCGGCTGCTCAACGGCAAGCATTTGCTGGGCGCGCATAAAACCGGCTTCAATAACCGCTCTTAACAGCATGACCATGGCCAGAACGATATACATGATGCCAATTTTTTTAGCATCCAGGCTGGTCAGCCATTCGTGCCAGAAAACCCGCCACTTGCCGAATACTGTGAGCAGCACCATCAGACCCATTGCTCCACCTATGGCCGCCGCCTTTGCAAACGCACCGACTGCAGTGTTTGAGTTGGGGTCTCTGATGAATTCAACGAAGGGCAGGGAGTCGATACTGAGCTTGCCCAGCCAGAAATAGTCAAACGGCTGTCCTGTCACCCTATGAACCTCCCTCACTGGTTTGTTTTACTGCCCCCGGCAGCTCTACGGCCGGGGTGCTTTTCACTCGCTCAATGATCCGCTGAAACAATCCGGGCGTTATGTTACCGAAGAAGACCGGTTCGGAAAGCACGGAACGGCGGGCGAGTTTGTTATAGGCACTTATGTCGAGCGGAGGATTGGATTTTTGTTGATTAACCCAGTCTTCGAATGTGAATTCACTGACCGCTTTGGCCGTGAATTTTTGCTTTGCGAATGCCTTGCCATTGTACTGAGTGTTCTGTCCCCGGTAGCTACCAGGTTCGCTGGCCAGCAGGTTCAGTTGTGTAATCATGCCCGGCATCGCATAGATCTGACTGCCCAACCGCGGAATCATGAACGCCTGCATAACCGTTTCGCTCGTCAGCTCGAAACGAACCGGCCTGTCTGCCGGAAAAACCAACTGATTTACAGACGCAATTTTCTGATCGGGATAAATAAACAGCCATTTCCAGTCAAGACCCACCACCTGAATGCGCAGGGTGGGCTTATCGCTGGCAATCGGGGTATAGGGGTCGAGCTGGTGTGACACTTTCCAGACGTTCCAACCCAGAACGCCCACGATAATCAGAG
This sequence comes from Marinobacter antarcticus, assembly GCF_011049865.1. GTDB lineage: Bacteria > Pseudomonadota > Gammaproteobacteria > Pseudomonadales > Oleiphilaceae > Marinobacter > Marinobacter antarcticus_A. The sequence goes on from NZ_DRGY01000110.1 coordinate 5,836, forward strand.
GAAGCCCCCAGATCAGCCCCTCAAGAATCCAGGAAAATGTCCAGTTGGGCCTGTAGGTGCTGTCTTTTTTACCAAACCGATACTTCCAGAGCACAATGGGCGTTGCCACAAAAAGCGGCACAATAACCACCAGTGTCCACGCGGTTATGGAGAGAAAATGGTTGCGCTGAGCTTCCGCAATTGGGCCGGCGGGCGCCAGGAAACCATGGTCAGAAAAGCCACAGGACGCCAAAAATAGCGTGGCCAGAACAATGACCCAGCGCGCTGAAGGATAGTTCATGAACCGTACTCCGCGATTTTTTTCTCTTTATCCGAAGGCTTTCTGCAATCGCTCAAGCCCTTTTCTCAGCGTATCGTCGCTGGCGGCGAACGAGAGCCGCATATGGCCGGGGGCGTTGAACGCCGATCCTGGCACCATTGCAATGCCGAGTTCTTCCAGCAACCAATCACCAAATTGTTGGTCGTCATCAACGCCGTCCAGCGACCCAATGACGCGTTCGAAATTGGGCAGGCAGTAAAAACTGCCCTGGGCCGGGTGGCAATCGATGGCGTCTATTTTTGACAGACCGTCCGCGACCATTTTGGCACGCCTACTGAACGCTTTGACCATCTTGTGAACGTCATCCAGATTGCCGTTAAACGCTGCCTCCGCTGCTTTTTGAGAGACCGCAGCGGTATGCGATGTGCTCTCGCCCTGAAGTTTCTGCATCTCGGCGATCAGTTGTGCCGGTCCGGCCGCAAAGCCGACCCGCCATCCGGTCATGGCGTAGGCTTTGGAAACACCGTTGATCACCACGGTTCGGTCTTTTAACGACGGACAGACATTGAGAATGTTAACAAAAGGCTCGTCGGTATAACGCAGATGCTCATAGATATCGTCAGAAAGTACGATAACGTCCGGATATTTGAGTAAAACGTTGCCCAGTGCGGACAGTGCCTCGCGGGAATAAACCTGACCGGTGGGGTTGTTCGGCGTATTGAGAATGATCACACGGGTTCGGTCACTCAGGCACTTTTCCAGTACATCCGGTTGCAGAACAAACCCTTCGTCGTATCGGGTAGGTGCCTCAACAATGCGGGCCCAGGCAATATTGGCAATGGATGGGTAGGTGCCCCAGTTAGGCGTTGGAATAACAATCTCATCCATGGGATTGAGAAGTGTCATACATGCATTAAACAGCGCCTGTTTGGCTCCGCAGGTGTGCATTATCTCATCAAGATTGTAATGGAGGTTATTGTCGCGCTTGAGTTTGTACTGAATCGACGCTTTCAGGCCCGGTAGTCCATCAATCGGTGTGTAACGGGTAAAACCGTCGTCCAGCGCTTGTTTGGCGGCATCGATAATAGATTTGGGTGTATCAAAATCCGGCTCGCCAGCGTCCAGACGAAGAATATCCTGGCCTCTTTCCGTCAGGTCGTGGGCCTTGATGTTGATCCGGAAAATGGATGATCCGGACAGGTCTTCCACTCGACGGGCGATACGCAGATGGTGGTCGGCATGGTGTATTGTTTCGTTGTCTGTGTTCATTGTTGAATCACCTTTTCGTTGAGTCAGTCAGATGTCTACTCAGGTGTTTTCCGGTCTGGATTTCAGAACTTCGTCGCCATCTGCTTCATGGACTGTTTGATCATCCGGAAGGCGTCGGGATCGCCTTTTACAATTGAAGACATGATGTTTTTTGCTTGTTCAAAATTGATATGTGGCGGCATCGGGGCAATTTCCGGATCAACATAAGCATTGATGACGACCGGTCGATCTGCTGAAAGCGCTTCGTCCCAAACCCGGTCAACATCTTCAGGCGCTGAAATGCGCAGACCTTTGAGCCCAAGAATATTGGCGTAATCGTCATAGGCGAAGTCGGGAAGATCCTGGGAGATTTCAAATTTTGGATCCCCTTCCATTGCCCGCTGTTCCCAACTGACTTGATTGAGATCCTGATTGTTGAGCACCAGCACAATGCAACGGGGGTCAGCCCATTCTTTCCAGTATTTGGCTATGCCAATCACGCCCTGATTACCCAGCATCTGCATGGCGCCATCACCCACCATGGCAATGCCGGGACGATCCGGATACGCAAATTTGGCGGCCAGCAAATAGGGCACGCCGTTACCCATGGAGGCGAGCCCGCCGGACACCGAACCGATCATACCCCGGCGTATTTTGAGGTAACGGGCGTACCAGTTCGTGGAAGAACCCACGTCGCACGCCAGCATTACATCATCTGGCAAGCGCTTATTGAGAGAACAGAACACCTGCTGTGGGTTGACCGGTTTGGCAGACACTTCGGCACGCTCGTCTATGAGTTCCCACCAGTCGCGCGTGTTTTCAATAATCTTGTTTTGCCAGCTGCGGTCCTCCTTACGAGTGATGCGCTCGGTCAAAGCCATTACGGTGGAGCGGGCATCACCTTGCAAATTGACTTCCGTGGGATAGCGCAGGCCCAGCGATTCCGCATCCAGATCAATCTGAACCGCTCGTGCCTGACCGGACTCGGGCAGAAATTCGGCATAAGGGAAGCGCGTACCGATCATCAGCAGCGTATCGCAGTCATTCATCATGTCCTGACTGGGGCGCGTGCCCAATAGACCGATGGTACCGGTAACATAATCTACATCGTCAGGAATCATGGTCTTGGCAAGGATGGCCTTGGCGACGCCCGCGCCCAGCTTGTCGGCAAGTGCAAGTACTTCGTCTACCGCGTTCTTGCAGCCAGCGCCTGCCAAAATGGCGACCTTTTTGCCTTCATTGAGTACTTTTGCGGCGGCGTCAAGGTCATCCTGGTGGGCAAGCATGTCAGGTATGCGATACCCAATTCCGGAGAATACCGCGCCATGTTCGGCCGGTGGTTGCTCCATGGGCAAATCCTGAACATCGTTAGGAATAATAATTGCGGTAACGGTGCGGCGTGCCATGGCGATGCGGATTGCCTGGTCAATCAGATGCCGTGCCTGGGCAGGCGTTGACACCATGTGCACATAGTTGCCTGCCACATCTTTGTATAGGGATACGAGATCAATTTCCTGCTGGTAATCAGTGCCGAGACTCATGCGGGCCTGCTGTCCCACAATTGCTACTGCGGGCATATGATCTTTCTTTGCGTCATAAAGACCGTTAAGCAGATGCACCGCCCCGGGGCCGGATGTGGCAATACATACCCCAGGCATACCGGTGAACTTGGCGTGGGCGCTTGCCATGAAAGCTCCCAGCTCCTCGTGTTGTGGCTGGATCATTCGAGGTTGACCGTTTGCGCGCCGTAATGCGGCCATCATGCCGTTGATGCCGTCTCCGGAATAACCGTAAACTCGCTCCACGCCCCAGGCAGCGAGCCGTTCGACAATAAAATCGCTGACAGTCTGTGTCATAAATACGACTCCCGTTCAGATTGTTTGCGGCCCGGGCCTAGAAGGTGAGCCGAACTAATTACTCTGAAAGACTGCGTACTTGTTGGAATACCTTTTCAGGTTTTTCGAAGTCAAGGGTTCTAAAATTTTTCAGCACTGGCGTAGTTCCAATCCGCATCGTATTCCTGCGGGATGACGTTCTTAAGAAAATCACCAGATTCCACCTGCGGGTGAATCATCCCATAGGTGCGCGCGGGACCATGTTCATGACGATGGAAGATGTGTTGCATCGTCAGTTTGTCGGGGCTGTCCAGACCCATAGCGCCTGTGATATCGAGGAAAGACTTAACGGTAGCGTCATGGAAGTTGCGCACCCGAACTGCTTTGGAGGGCACGTCCAGCGATTTCGCCCTCTCGGGGTCCTGGGTGGCCACGCCGGTGGGGCACGTGTTGGTGTGACAGCGCATCGCCTGGATACAACCGACTGCGAACATAAACGGTCGGGCGGCGTTGCACATGTCCGCGCCCAACGCGATTTTCTCTACCATGTCAAAACCCAAAACGACCTTTCCGCTGGCTATCAACACGATTTCATCGCGTTTGCCAATGCCGGTCAGGCAGTTATGAACGAATGGCACCGCTTCGTTGATATAGGTGCCGATGAAATCTTCGAATTCAGTGGGGGCCGCCCCCGTGCCACCTTCGGCACCGTCAACCACAATGAAATCAGGCTGGATTCCGGTTTCGAGCATCGCCTTGCAGATCGCCATGAATTCGTCACGCTTGCCCAGGCATAGCTTGAAACCAACGGGCTTGCCGCCGCAGAGCTCACGCAAACGGGCAATGAAGTGCATTAGCCCCTCAGGTGAGTTGAATTCACTATGGGAGGCGGGTGACTGACAACTCTGACCCACTTCAATCTGGCGGGTACTGGCAATTTCCCGATTGACTTTCGACCCGGGTAAAAGGCCACCGTGACCGGGTTTGGCACCTTGTGAAAGTTTGATTTCGACCATTTTGACCTGATCCGTACAGGCTTTTTCCGCGAACTCCTCGGCGTTGAAGCTGCCATCCTTGTTCCTACAGCCGAAATACCCACTGCCCAGTTCCCAGATCAGGTCGCCACCGTGTTCCCGGTGATAGGGACTGATCGCACCTTCGCCCGTATCCTGAGCAAAATTACCCAGTTTGGCGCCTTTGTTCATGGCACTTACCGCATTGCCGGATAGCGCGCCGAAGCTCATGGCCGAAATGTTGAGCCGCGAGGAATCATAGGGATAGCGGCACTGTGGCCCGCCGATCAGGATGCGCTTAAAGCGCGCGTCAACGTCCTTGGGCACGATTGAATGTTGTACAAAATCATAGCCTGCATCGCTTGTGTCACGACGGGTACCAAAGGGGGAGGTGTCCGGCTTGCCGTCTGCACGCTGGTTGACGATATCCCGTTGTTCCCGGTTGAATGGCCGGCCGCTCAGGTCAGACTCGAAAAAATACTGGCGCAGTTCCGGCCGGAAGAACTCGAGCATGTAGCGCAGGTGACCCAGAATCGGGTAATTACGCAGAACATTATGTTTGCTCTGTAAATCCCATGCTCCCACAAGACAGAGCAGGGGCAGCACCATCCAGAGCCAAAGCCAAATCGGAGACCAGACCAATATGGCGGCGCCACTCAGTATCGTGAAAAAAACGAACATCAGGAAAAAGAGTCTGGGGTGACCGAGCATTGTGCCTCCACAAATTGTTAAAGGTTGCCAGCAGCATCGCGACCGCTCTCGTCAGAATTGTAGTACCATCCGTCGCACACTACGTAATATCTCTAACACAACCTGAGCGAATGTTTCATAAAGTTCAGGAATTTGTGATTGTTCGCGTGTGCAATATTAACCCGAATGGCTTCTGCGCCGACCCGGTTGGACAGCTCAAACAGCCTGCTTGGCGCCAAAAAGATGCCTTGCCTGGCTGCCTGAACGGTTAGGTCCATAGAATTTGTGCCCTCTGGTAAAGGACACCAGAGGTAGTAACCTCCGGTTGGGCTATCCACTCCTTGCAGGCCAATGTTTTGAAGGGCGGACACCGCATCAACGCTGGCGTTGGCAACCCGGTCTCTAAGCCTCTTCAAATGTCGGCGATAACGGCCCCGAATAATCATCTCGTGAACGAGTCGCTCGGTAATGCCTGAGCTGCTTACGACCGTCAGCATTTTGATATCGGTCAGCGATGAGATAAGCGCGGGTGTTGCGGCAATGTATCCGCAGCGCAAACTGGCTGACAGCGTTTTCGAAAATGTACCCACGTAAATTACACGGTTTAGTGCATCGAGAGACGCCAAGTGTGGCGTGGCCTTGGGCAGGATGTCAGCGAACGGGTCGTCTTCGATGATCACCAGATCGTATTTCTCTGCCAAAGTAAGAAGCTTGTGCATTTTTTGCAACGACATCGACGTTCCAGTCGGGTTGTGAGCCATCGGTTGCACAAAAAACAGCTTGGGTCGGTGTTCTCGAATCTTTTCTTCCAACATCTCAAGGTCGGGACCGTCTACTTGCCGATTCACACCGACAACTCTGGCTTTTTGAAGTTTCAATTTGCCAAACATAGGGTAGTAGCCAGGGGTTTCAACAAGCACCGCGTCTCCGGCCTGCACAAAATGACGCACAATCAGATCCAGCGCATGGTTTGCTCCGAAGGTCATCAATACTTGATCCGGACTGGTGCTGATGGCTCTGTCGTTCAACGCTCGCGCAACATCTTCTCGCAGCACCTCCAAACCCTGAGGCCGCCCGTATTCGAAGTCGTCGGCATAATCAGACGAGTTAGACGTGCGTTTCAGGTAACGGCTAATCTCGGAACTTTCCATCCACGCGGCCGGTAGGCGCCCGTCTCCGGCACGCACCTCGTAGTGCTGATTGAGCTGTTCTCTCAACAGCGACACCACGTCAACTGCCTCGATTACGTGTTCTGATCGGGAGATTGAAGGCGTAGGGCTGCTGGATTGCACATAAAACCCGGAACCTCGACGGGGGTGAATGTACCCGGTTGCCGCCAATCGATCATACGCATCGGTCACGGTGTTTTTGGATACACCATGGCCCTCTGCCGCTACCCGAATCGACGGCAAGCGAGTGCCTGGAGGCAACTGACCCGACGCAATCTGATGGATCAGGTTATCGGCAATTTGTTGTGCGCGAGAAATACCCACTAAATAGAGCCTCTAAAGTGTACCAGGTATTCTACTGGTACAGTCCGTGGTACACATAACCTAACTGTCTCTTGTTGATTCTAATTGTCTGGCCTAATTTGTACAGGCAGCATTAACAAAAACAGTAAGGTGAATTTTGAGCAGACGATGCCAGCGGGCACGAAAAACAAAAGGTGGAGATCGAGATGAAACTGCAAATAGAACAAAAAGTCCGGAATTATATCCGGGTTACTCTGGGTGGCTTTATCGCTGCGGCGGCGTTGGCTTGCGGAGTTGCCACGGCCGCGGAGCAACCAACGGTTAACTGGCGCATGCAGGCCCTTTGGGATGCAGGCACAACGCCTTACGAGTTCGAGAAAAAGTTTGTAGAGCGAGTGTCACAACTCACCGACGGGAAATTTACGATTCGTCTTTTTGGCGGCGGGCAACTGGCCCCATCGGCGCAGGCGTTTGAAGCGGTTCGCGGTGGTGCGTTCGAGATGATGAAGACTTTCGACGGCTACAAAGCCGGCGCCATTCCAACGTTTGCGTTCACCAGTACCGTGCCTTTTGGTTTTCCCGAATCAGACCAATATGAAGCCTGGTTTTATGAAAAGGGCGGCCTCGAATTCGCCCGGGAAGCCTATGCGCAGGCAGGGCTGTTCTATATAGCGCCCACCGTTTACGGCCAGGAGCCGATTCACTCAAAGTTCCCAATACATGAGCTTGCTGACGTGAAAGGCAAAAAAGGTCGATTCGTCGGACTCGCCAGTACCGTCATGAGCAAGTTTGGGGTAGCAACGACACCTTTACCCACGGCAGAAGTGTACCAAGCGTTGGAAAAAGGCGTGATTGATTTTGCAGACCGCGGCGATCTGACCGCTAACCTGGAAGCCGGTTTGGGAGAAGTTGCAAAGTATGTGATTGTGCCGGGCTTTCATCAGCCCACGACAGCAACCAGCTACGTTGCAAACCAGAAAGCCTACGACAAATTGCCAGAGTCTTATAAGGCTGCGCTGGCTGTGTCTGCACGCGAGATCTCGGCTGCGCTTCGACAGCATATTATCGCCCAGGACGCGGTGGCTCTGAAGAAGTTCCAAGAGCAGGGCGTTGAAGTCATTCATCTTGACCCGGCCGTCGTGGCAAATGGCCGTCCAATGGCAATGGAAGCGTGGAAAGATGCAGCAGGTGATGACGAACTCGCCAATAAAGTGTTACAGAGCCAGATCGACTTCATGAGGGAACTGGGCCTGTTGGAGTAAAACACCCAGGCACGTGCTGTTCATCAGCCTGGCTTGCCCGGGCTGATCATCTTTCCTCTTGAGATTTTTGTATGCTTATTATCAACGGCTACTGCAAAACCATTACACAGATAAACCGATGGCTGGCCATAGCTGTGTCGTCGCTGGTTTTCGTAATGGTTGCCGCTATTTCCTATGAGGTAGTCGCCCGCTATTTTTTTAACGCGCCAACTGTCTGGGCCCTGGAGTTATCAACCTTGCTGCTCGGCCCCTATTTCCTTCTTGCCGGACCCTATTTTTTACATACCGCCGGTCATGTAAACGTCGACATTCTGTATAGCAAGCTTTCACCTCGCTTGGCGGCACTGACCGACATCGGTATCTATACGGTCATTGTATTAATCAGCTGCGTTCTCATTTACCAAAGTATTCCTATCGCTGAAAACGCCATCGATTCCGGCGAAACCTCATTTTCATCGTGGAATCCGCCGATCTGGCCTGTGAAGGCGCTCATTCCCGTGGCGTTCTGCCTGCTGTTACTTCAGTCCGTAGCGGAGCTGATGACCGCGATTCAGCGCATCAACAATGCGGATGAGGCCCAGCCATGAGCTCCACGCTGGTCTTTGGTGCAATGTTCATTTCGCTCCTGCTTTTGTTGCTGAGCGGGATGCCTTTGGCCTTTGTTCTGATCACTCTTGCCGTTTTGTTCACCATTTCCCTGTGGGGCCTGGACGCACTCGTGCTAACGGTTTTGCAAACCTACGATGTGATGACATCCGACGTGTTACTGGCCATTCCGCTCTATGTATTAATGGCCAGCATTCTTCAGCGCTCGGGAATTATCGAGGCATTGTACAAAGCGATGGAGCTATGGTTCCGGCGCCTACCCGGTGGCCTTGCGGTGGGAACCATAGCGATCTGTACCGTGATGGCCGCCATGACGGGCATTGTGGGCGCCGCTGTAGCCGCCATGGGGATTCTCGCTTTGCCATCAATGCTTAACCGTGGCTACGATGAAAAGCTGGCGCTGGGCGCTATCTGTGCCGGCGGCACTCTTGGAATCCTCATTCCGCCGTCGATCATCACCATCGTGTACGCGGCCACGGCACAGATATCCGTTGGCAAAATGTTTGCCGCGGGAATCGTGCCGGGCATGGTGCTCTCCGGGCTCTATGTATTTTACGTGGTGATCCGGACAATGCTTAACCCCAGCCTTGCCCCTACGCAAGAGCGCATGGATGTCAGTTGGCTCGAGATGTTCGGGTCTTTGAAATCACTGTTTTTACCGACTCTGATCGTGTTCAGCGTTTTGGGTAGTATCTACGCCGGAATTGCCACGCCAACAGAGGCGGCGGCAGTCGGGGTGGTGGGTGCCATGGTGTCTGCCGCGTTGCAGGGCCAGTTCACCGTCAGCAATCTCAGCGACGCGGCCATGGACACGCTCCGCGTAACCACGATGATCATGTGGATCACTATAGGCGCGAAGATTTTCGTGTCGATATTTACCGGAATTGGCGGTGCCGACTCTCTGCTGATGTTCATTGAAAACCTGGAAATCAACCGCTGGTTGGTACTGCTTTCAATGATGGGCATTCTGGTTTTGCTTGGTCTGTTTCTGGACGAAATCGGGATCATTCTGCTGTGTGTGCCCGTGTTCATTCCAATCATCAACGCTTTTGGGTTTGATCCGTTGTGGTTTGGCGTGCTGTTCTTGATCACCGCCCAAATGGCATACATCACGCCACCCTTTGGTTACACGCTTTTTTACATCAAAGGCGTACTGCCGCCAGGTATTGGAATGGAGACGGTGTATCGCGCAATCCTGCCATTCCTGGTGCTGCAAATTCTGGCGTTGATTTTATTCATGTTGTTCCCGGATCTGGTGACCTGGCTGCCGAATCAGCTATCCCAGCGCCTGGTTTCCTGATTCTTTAATAGCGGAGATTGATTCCATGTCTACCCAAACGTCACGCATTTCCGGCTTTCATAACCTTTCGATGCAAGAACGGCTCGAAAAAGTCATTGAAGCGGCGGGTTTGAGCCCGGATGTTGCAGACCATATGAACAACACCGGCAACCTGAACGCCGACATCGCAGACTCGATGATTGAGAATGCCATCGGTACCATGAACATCCCCGTTGGCGTGGCCACCAATATGATTGTGGATCAGCAAGATACGCTGATTCCAATGGCTACAGAGGAATCGTCGGTCGTGGCTGCCGTGTGCAATGCCGCTCGCCAATGCCGAGACTCGGGAGGTTTTATTACCTCCATGTCGGGTTCGTTGATGATTGCGCAGATTCAATTGGTTGATGTGCCCAATCCGGAATTTGCCCGGCTACAAATTCTTGAGCGCAAGGCGGAAATCCAGCAGGTGTGCGACGAAACCGACCCGGTGCTGCTCAAGCACGGGGGTGGGTTCCGTGACGTTGAAGTTCGCGTACTGGAAGGCAGGCAAACTGGCACGATGGTGATTACCCATCTCATTGTTGACACTCGCGATGCCATGGGTGCAAACGCCGTAAATTCCATGGCGGAAGCGGTTGCCCCACTGATTGCACAATGGACAAACGGACGAACGTATCTTCGTATTCTGTCTAATCTCGCGGATCGTCGTCTGGCAAGGGCGCGCGCAACATGGACGCTTGACGCTATCGGTGGCGAGTCGGTACGCGACGGTATTCTTGCCGCCTACGAATTCGCCGATATCGACCCATACCGCGCAGCAACGCACAACAAGGGGGTTATGAACGGTGTCAGCGCCGTCGTTTTGGCCACCGGTAATGACACCCGCGCCGTTGAAGCCGGCGCTCATGCTTTCGCTGCAAATACGGGGCGTTATCGCTCGTTGACTCACTGGGAAGCGGATCGTGCCGGTAACCTCACGGGCATGATCGAAATGCCGATGCCGGTCGGTTTGATAGGCGGAGCTACCAAATCCCATCCCACCGCACGGATAGCGCTGGATATCATGGCGGTAAAAAGCGCTGACCAATTAGCTCGCATCATTGCGGCCGTGGGTCTGGCACAGAATTTTTCCGCCTTGAAGGCGCTGGCCACCACCGGAATTCAGAAAGGCCACATGGCACTTCATGCAAAAAACATTGCGGTGATGGCCGGTGCGCTTGGCGCAGAGATTGATGCCGTAGCGAAAGACCTGGTTCGGCTAGGGAAGGTGAGGGTAGACATAGCTGAAGA
>NZ_DRGY01000111.1 GCF_011049865.1 Marinobacter antarcticus
CCTTACCCAGCCCGGAGCTGGTCACCGAGTCCATCACACCGGTCACCATGGGATGCTCCCAGCTCATGAACGCAATGTCTTCACGCTCCAACGCATGCTGGCGATCCCAGGTAACCGTTACGCCGTCTTCGGGCAACTCGGCTACGTGGCCGGCCTGATATTGCTCGCCGGGGCGCAATATGTCGGCCAGGTCAGAGTGGTTTTCTATTTCCACACCGAGGATATCAAACGCCTCAACCATGTAATCGCGTACCTGAACAGAGCCTTCTTCCTCTTCAATACCGGCAATCAACGTGTCGGCTATATCCCGGCGACATGAATTGAGTTCAATCAACGCATCCCGGCCGTTGTGCAGAAGCGTTTTAAGCCGGGAGGTCTCAGTGGCCGAAGACTCGACCAGACCCTCCAATACAGAAAACTCGCCTGCCAAAGCGCATTGCCATTGCTCGCCAACGTGCTCCTGCACCGCCACGCCAACGGCACAGCTTTCCGCAAACGCATTCAGTCCTTCGTGGAACCAACGATACTGCACTTCCTGCGAGGTATTGCGAAGATAGGGAATATGAACATCTATGGTGTCCGTTTGACCAATACGGTCAAGGCGTCCTATACGCTGTTCCAGCAAATCCGGGTTAGCGGGCAGATCAAACAGCACCAAATGGTGAGCAAACTGGAAATTGCGCCCTTCACTGCCAATCTCCGAGCAGATCAGCGCCTGGGCGCCCTGCTCACTGTCGGCAAAGTAGGCAGCGGCGCGATCACGCTCCACAAGGCTCAGGTGCTCATGAAATGCGGCGCTGCGAATACCGGCACGCAGTTGAAGATAGTGTTCAAGCACCATGGCGGTTTCCGCAAGGGCACAAATAACCACCACTTTGGCCGGGCGCAGGCCCGCCAGTTTTTTCTCCAGCCAGGCCACCCTCGGGTCGTCCGCCAGCCACTGCTCTTCGGGCACAGATTGCTCTGGTGCCAGACCTGGATAGCCGAAAGCCCGACCCTCATACATGGCCGGGCACTCCAGTGGAGCCGGGTTAACACGCCGTTCGGGGAAACCCTGGATAGCCGCGCGAGTATTACGAAACAGCACCCGCCCGGTGCCATGGCGGTCAAGCAATGCATCGATGACGGACTGCCGAGGCGAATTGCCGCTCATCAACGGCTCAAGGTCATCGCCCAACCAGGCCTTCAGCGCCCGGCGATCCTCTTCAAGGATGGCCGAGCCTTCATCTTGCAGGCGCCGTACGATGCTGTTGATCGCTTCGTACTGCTGCTCCTCTTCCTGAAACGTTTGTAAATCATGAAAGCGCGCCGGGTCGAGCAGGCGAAGCCGGGCAAAGTGGCTCGCCACACCCACCTGTTCAGGCGTCGCCGTTAGCAACAACAAACCTTCGCTAACCGCTGAAAGCGTCTCTACCAGTTGGTATTCCGGGCTGATGCTCTCGGGACTCCAGGCCAGATGGTGTGCTTCGTCGACAATCATCAGGTCCCAGTCTGCGCTCAAGACATCCTCTTGGGCTTTCTGGCTGTTCACCAGAAAATCAAGGCTGCACAACACCAACTGTTCGCTTTCAAAAGGATTAACCGACGAATCGCCGCCGAAAATGTGATCGACCAGGGCGTCGACATCGTCTTCGCTGTCTTTCAAGGCGTCGTAGCGGCTCTGATCAACAATGGAAAAACGCAGGTTAAAACGCCGGAGCATTTCCACGAGCCACTGATGAATCAGGGAATCGGGCACCACGATCAAGGCGCGCCTGGCACGACCAGTCTGCAATTGGTAATGCAGAATAAGGCCTGCCTCAATGGTTTTGCCAAGGCCTACTTCGTCTGCCAGAAGCACCCGGGGCGCGTGCCGTTTTGCGACTTCGTGAGCGATGTATATCTGGTGCTGCAAATGCTGCGTGCGGGCACCAATCAGGCCCCGGGCGGGAGACGCCCGCAACCGATCCATATGATGCACCGTTGCGAACCGAAGCCGGAAAGCGCCGTTTCGATCGAACTGGCCGGCGAACAAACGCTGGTGAGGCGCAGAAAAATTGACGGACCCAGCCAATTTAACCTCAGATATCTGCTCAAGTTGTCCTTCGACCTGCTCGCCATCGTCAGCGTCTGCATCGGCGTGGTACATCAGCACGCCGCCAATGTCGTCCACTGCCCGCACCGTATATCTTTCGCCTTCGAAGGTCTCAATACCCTCACCAATCTGGTAAATGATGCGGGAAAGCGGTGCATTATCAATAGCGTACGTCCGCTCTTCATCAGCAGCAGGAAATCCAAGAGTAACGCGGCGGCCAGAAATATCCGTCACTATACCCAACCCTAACGCCGTATCACTGTGGCTTACCCAGCGCTGGCCAATAACAAATTCTGACGCGTCCAAAAATCCTCCAGGGTTGTTAGTTTCGTGTTGCGCCGTTTTCGCGCACCCAGTAAGCCGTCGCACCGCACACGGCAGCAGGCACCACGACAAGATTCAGAACCGGCACCATCGCGGCCAACGCCACCGGCAACCCGAAGCCCAACGCAGACAATTGGGCGCGGCCAAGCAACCGCCGCAACGCTTTGAAGCTTACCTTGTGATTGTCTGCCGGGTAGTCAACGTACTGCAGTGCCATCATCCAGCTGTTGAACACAAACCAAAGCACCGCGGCGGCCAGGTTAACCACCGGAATCAACCCGATAATAAGCAGGCCAATAGCTCGCGGCAGATAATAGACAATCTTCTGTACTTCACGCCAGAGCGCCCGGGGAGTGTCCTTTAGAATGGTCACCCAGCTGTCGTCCGGGCTGACTTCCTGACCGGTGAGGTGTTTTTCGGTCAGCTCCGCCAGGTACCCGTAGAAAGGGGAACCAATCAGGTTGGCAACGATCACAAAACCGAACGCCAGCATCAACAGAATGACGGCCCCGTAAAGAATCCAGAACAACCAGTCCAGTGCCTGCAGCCAGGGCCAGTCTGGCAACCAGGACATTGCAGTGGCAATCAGGTTGTCGAACAGCCCGCCCATAAAATAAAACAGCAATCCGAAGAGAACAGTGTTGATCACCAACGGGATAACGACGAACAGGCGCAGTCCGGGCTGACGTATCAGGTGAAAACCCTCACCCAGATAGCCCAGCCCACGAAAAAAATTACCTCTGAGCATTGCCGTTTAATCCTCCGATTCGATGACAATGACGGGGCGCACAGCATATCATGTTGAAAACCTTCACACAGCCAGAGAACTCTGACGGACTTCACCGATGGCAACACCGAAACACCCACTGACGATCCTGCTGAACTTTCGCCCGCTTTGGCGCGCTGCGCTGCTGCTGTCAGTCATTGCCATCGGCTTTCTGGCAACCACTGACAGCGATTATCCGATCCCCTCGGCGTCCAGCGACAAAGTGAATCACCTGATCGCGTTTATAGAGCTCACGATTTTGACGCGTCTTTCATGGCCTGGCCTCCGAGTCGTCTGGTTCGCGCCCGTGCTTCTTGGCTTTGGAATGTGCATTGAGCTGGTTCAGGCAAACCTGCCGTACCGGGACTTTTCTCTGGCAGATGTGACTGCCGACGGGGCTGGCATACTCATCGGGCTTCTTCCCTGGCCTGGTTTGCGCAAAATCAGCAAAAGCGGCTTGAGAGATTCGCCCGAGTTGCTGTGAGATATTTCGCACAAACCTGTGAGACCTTGCAGTTATTTTGCGTGGGTAGTGGTTGCCCCTCTCATGCACAGTACCGCTAACTGATTGGTAAGCATGACTTATAGCCACCCCCATCACCAAACACGTCGCTCAAGCCTGCAGTACCCCTACGTTTCCACGCTTCCGATTAAGTATAGTGATCCCGTCAAGGACGACATGGAAAGGGACGACGCAGTGGATGCACCCCGGCACGGAATGCCGGGAGAGGCAAGGACTCAAGGACGCCTGCTTAAGGGATAACTATTCGGATTGCTGGCTCGGAAGCCAGCACCAGGGAGTGGCTCAGGGATTCGCAACAAGGATGTTGCACGCAGCGCAAGGATGCGCCGATCTGTTCCGATAAAGGGCAACCCTGGGGTTGCCCTTTTTATGCCGTATTTGTTGTCACGTTATCCGGAAATTACCCCCTCAAAGCATGAAAACTGCACTTCCGTTATACTGCCGCCACATTCTGGCACGCGGTTGAATCCTGAAATGGCAAACAGATCTGATACCGACAATTACCTTTCACTGTTCCTGAACAGCACGCCATTGATGGACGTACGAGCGCCCGTGGAGTTCGCCAAAGGCAGCGTTCCTGGCGCTGTAAACATGCCGCTGATGAATGACGAGGAACGTCACCGTGTGGGCATCTGTTACAAGGAAAAGGGTCAGGACGAGGCCGTCCGCCTGGGCCACCAGTTGGTTGCTGGCGACATCAAGGCCCAGCGTATCGAAGCCTGGAAGCGTTTCGCGGCACACCATCCGGAAGGCTATCTGTTCTGTTTTCGCGGGGGCTTAAGGTCCCAACTGACTCAACAATGGATCCAGCACGCTGGCATTGATTATCCCCTCGTCGAGGGCGGCTATAAGGCTCTGCGCCGATTTCTCATCGACAGCCTCGACAACCTCGTTGAATCCGGTGATTTCCGCATCATCAGCGGGCGCACAGGAACAGGCAAAACCCGCGTACTGCAGCAACTCCCGAACCCGGTGGACCTGGAAGGACTGGCAAACCACCGGGGCTCAAGCTTTGGGCGCCAGGTAACGCCCCAGCCATCGCAGATTGATTTTGAAAACCGCCTGACGGTTGCCATGCTAAAGGCCCACCATGTGAAAGAGGGTCCCGTTTATCTGGAAGATGAAAGCCGCCTGGTAGGCCGCTGCGCCATGCCGGACGCTCTGAAAGAGCGGATGACTCACGCACCCCTGCTTATTCTTGAGCGGTCCCTGGAAGACCGCACTCGCATTATTCGGGAAGACTATGTGGAAGCCATGTCTGCCGACTACATGAGTCGCGACGGCGCGGAGGCCGGCTGGCTGAACTTCCGCGACTACCTTCTGGGAGCGCTCGCCCGCATAAGCAAACGCCTCGGTGGTGATCGCTACGGCCAGTTGCTAGGCTTCATGGAGCAGGCGCTGGCGCAGCAGGAACGCAATGGTGATGTCCTCGCCCACGACGCCTGGATCCAGCCTTTACTGCAGGATTACTACGATCCCATGTACGACTATCAACTCAATCAGAAGCAGGGACGGGTACTCGTTCGGGGAGGCCCGGAGGCGATTGTCGGGTGGGCCAACACGAACGTTTGTGCGTAAACAACGAGCATTCAGCCGCTGACCCGACGGTGGCCTGATATGTACCCGGGTCATTTTGTCTGCTATATAAAGCCCTGAACGCATCCGGCCGGTTCGGATTTGTACTGGCGACTCAACGCACCAACATCAGGAATCTATAAGGAGTTTCCATGGAAGAGTTATTCAGCGCGAACGGACGCGCTTCCGAATACGTGGATCAAGCCATCACGCTGATCATGACGTACACACCGAAAGTTTTGCTGGCCTTGGTCACTTTGATTGTCGGCATGTGGCTGATCAATCGCTTTGTGAACGTGCTGGATTCAAAGCTCGGAAAAAAAGATCCGACATTGAACAAGTTCTTGTGCGGGCTGATCGGCGCTGTTCTCAAGGTTCTATTGCTTGTGTCGGTCGCCTCCATGATCGGTATTGCGACCACCTCGTTCATTGCGATCATTGGTGCTGCCGGCTTGGCTATTGGTCTCGCGCTGCAAGGCAGCCTCGGCAATTTCGCAGGCGGCGTGCTGATTCTGATCTTCAAACCCTTCAAGGTAGGCGACACCATCGAGGCTCAGGGCTTCCTTGGCGCTGTGGATGAAATCAGCATTCTGTATACCATCGTCAACACCTTTGATAATCGCCGGGTTGTGATCCCGAACGGCAGCCTGTCCAACGCGACGCTGGTCAACGTCAGCATCTACGACAAGCGCCGCTGCGATATGACGTTCGGCATTCGTTATGGTGACGACATTGATAAGGCCAAGGCAATCCTGCAACGTTTGATGGAAGAGGATGAACGCTCGCTGACCGAGCCAGCTCCGCGAATCTGCGTTGGCGGCCTGGGCGAAAGCTCCATCAACCTGATGTTTCGTGTCTGGGTCGAAACCGGCGAGTTGTGGCCTTACTACTGGAGCATGCAAGAAAAAGTCAGAAAGGCGTTTGATGCAGAAGGTCTGTACGCTCCGCTGCCACAGCGCGATGTGAATATGCGCCAACCCGATTAACGAACGGGCACCGTTTCGAATTGATACAACACGTTACTCGCAAACTCCACAACCTGAGCTAAGCTGACCAATAATGGCGGGGCTGATCGGCCCCGCCAGACCGTCGCCGGAGCAATCCTGGCACTCAGTCAACCGCTCCGGATTGCTGTCATTGCTGGTAAGAGGCCGTCACTATGCCGGTACAGCAGTTGAAAGAGTTTCTTGAAGAGGCCAATGTTGAATACATGTGCCTCACCCACCCCCCCGTGTTTACCGCGCGGGAACTCGCTCGTCACGTAAAAATTGCAGGCGACAACGTCGTCAAAACCGTCATCATCGAACTCGATGGAAAAATGGCGATGCTGGTCATGCCGGCAACCTGGCGCGTTCGCTGGGACAGTCTTTCACGCATCCTGGACACCGACTTTGTTGATCTGGCCGATGAGCAGGCCTTTCAGGATCGTTTTCCTGACTGCGAAGTTGGGGCCATGCCGCCTTTTGGCAATCTGTTCAACATGACCGTTTACTGCGCAGAGCCGTTAACAGAGCAATCGGAGCTTGCCTTCGCCGCAGGAAGCCACACCGAAACCCTGCACATGAAAACCCGGGATTTTCTTAGCCTGGTTCAGCCGGTCGTGCTTAACCGGGGCTTTGTCAAACCCGGCACGCGCAAGCCGGCCTGGCTGGCGAAAGGGCATCATCGACCCCATGAATCATCGGAACCGTCGATATCGCGCGCGGTAAGTAGATAATGCTTTTACACTCGGCTTGATCCCGGTCGCTTGTCTGATTTTTGCCATCGCGTAAACTGGGGGCATCAGACAGGAATCCGATATGACCCAAGCTTTTGATATTGTGATTGTGGGCGCTGGCATGGTTGGCGCCGCCCTTGCCACAGGTCTCGGGCGAGAAGGCTTCAGCGTGGCGATGATTGATCGCGCCCCGGCACCCACGTTCGACCCGGAGGCGGAGCCCGACATACGCGTATCTGCCCTGAGCGCCGGCAGCGAACGTTACCTGCAAAGTCTGGGCGCCTGGAACCACATACTGGGCATGCGTGCGACGCCCTATCGCCGACTCGCGGTGTGGGACGAAACGCGGCACCCGCTCAGCAACCTGTTGCCGCGAACATCAAACCGGGTAGAGTTCAGTGCGGCCGAGTTGAACGCTGCTCACCTGGGTCACATCGTTGAAAATTCGGTAACCCAGCAGGGCCTCTGGCAAGCTGCAGAAGCAGAACCCTCCGTTACGGTGTTGGCCGGCAGCGGCGTCTCCGGCATCGCCGAGACAGTCGATCACGCGACGGTGACACTCGAAAACAACCGGCAACTGACCGCCGCGCTGGTTATTGGCGCCGATGGTGCTCAGTCTCGGGTGCGGGATATGGCAGGCATTGGTGTTACCCGGAATCAGTACGCTCAGCAGGCAATGATTATTTCCGTGCGCTATCGTGGCCAGGTACAGGACATCACCTGGCAAGGCTTCTACCCTTCTGGTCCACGTGCCTTTTTGCCATTGTACAGCGCAGGCTCCGATTACCCCGGCGAAAGCCGCGCCTCACTGGTGTGGTACGACTCGTCACAGGAGATCGCCCGCCTGAAACGCCTTGGCAGTGACGCATTGATGGCCGAAATACAGCAAGGCTTTCCAAAGGAACTGCCGCCTCTTACCCATATTGAAAGCCGCGCCAGTTTCCCCATCGCCCGCCAACATGCCAAACAGTACTCTGCCGGCCGCATTGTATTAACAGGAGACGCCGCGCACACCATCAACCCATTGGCCGGCCAGGGTGTGAATCTCGGCTTTCAGGATGCCCAGTGCCTGCAGAACGTTCTGAAAGAAGCCAGGCGGGCGGGCACGGATCTCGCCGGGCCCTCAGTGCTGGCCCGCTATGAACAGCAACGAAGGCCGGCAAACCGACGTATGATGCTTGCCATGGACGCGTTTTATCACCTGTTCAGTAACCAGACCCCGCCGCTTCACCTGCTCCGGAATGTCGGCTTGGGGACTGCCCGTGCCCTGCCGTTTGCCCGCAATTATGTTGCACGTTATGCCATGGGGATTGATGACGAATTACCAGCCGTCATCCGGCAGCTGGCAGCCCGCTTACCGGGCCTGAACCAACATTAAGTGCATGACCAATCAAGCGACAACAACACAGGAACCCATCATGTCCGATACCCTTTTCACCAAAATTATCAACCGCGAAATCCCGGCAGACATCGTCTATGAAGATGACATCAGCCTGGCCTTCCGGGATATCAATCCCCAGGCACCGGTGCATCTGCTGATTATTCCGAAAAAGTTGATTGCCACCATCAATGACATCGAGGAAATGGATCGTGAGCTGGCAGGCCATTTGTTCTGGGTCGCCGCCAAGCTTGCCAAAGAGATGGGCTTTGCCGAAGACGGCTATCGTACCGTGATGAACTGCGGTGAAAATTCGGGCCAGACCGTGTTTCACATTCATCTTCACCTGTTGGCCGGCAAGCCGATGGGCTGGCCTCCCTATACCGACAAAATGAAGCAGGCCTAGCGCCCGACAACACGCTCCGCTTCTTCTACGGGCGTGTGGCGAACATCTTCACCCTTGACCATGAAGATCACGTTCTCGGCAATGTTGCAGGCGTGATCGCCAACCCGCTCAAGCGCCCGCAGAACCCACATCACCGACATACAGCGGGAAATATTGCGGGCATCTTCCATCATGAAGGTCAGCAGGGTGCGTGCCGCAGCCTGATATTCCTCATCCACTCGCTTGTCTTCCTTCATGACTCGCAGAGCCTGTTCAGAATCCAGCCTGGCGAACGCATCCAGCGAGTCGTGAAGCATTCCCATCACGTGAGCACCAATATGGCGTACCTCCACATACCCCTGGGGCGCCTGACTTTCCTCGGTGAGCTTGATGGCAAATTTGGCGATTTTCTTGGCTTCGTCGCCCACCCGCTCCAGATCCGCCACCATCCGGATTACCGAAATCACCAGCCGCAGGTCGCGGGCAGTAGGCTGACGGCGGGCGATGATGAGCATGGCCTCTTCATCAATGTCCATTTCCATCCGATCCACCAGCTTGTCTTTGCCCCGGATCTCTTCTGCCAGATAGCCATCACCATCAATCAACGCTTTTACAGCGCTGTCGATCTGGGTTTCCACCAATCCGCCCATTTTCAGGAAACGGGTTTTCAGTGCCATTAACTCATCGTTGAACTTATTGGAGATGTGGTCTCCGTAAACGTCGTCCTTCTTCGCAGCCATACTGTGTGCCTCCTTTATTCTTGGCGCCCGGATCAGCCGAAACGACCGGTGATGTAAGATTCGGTCAGTTGATGTTCCGGCATGGTGAATACCTTGCTCGTATCGTTTACTTCGACAAGGTGGCCCAGGTGAAAGTAAGCGGTGCGGTTGGAGACCCGCGCGGCCTGCTGCATGGAGTGGGTCACGATCACAATGGTGTAGCTTTCGGACAGCTCCGCAATCAGCTCCTCAATTCTGGCGGTGGCAATGGGGTCGAGCGCCGAACAGGGCTCATCCATCAACACCACTTCCGGGCTGACGGCTATAGCTCTGGCGATACACAACCGCTGCTGTTGACCGCCGGACATGCTGGTGGCCATGGCATCGAGGCGATCCTTGGCCTCGTCCCACAGGCCCGCCTTGCGCAGACTGTTCTCCACAATGTCATCCAGCTCTGATTTGCGGTTGGCCAGGCCATGAATGCGCGGGCCGTAGGCAACGTTATCGTAGATCGACTTGGGGAACGGGTTTGGCTTCTGGAACACCATACCCACACGGGCGCGCAGCTCCACCACATCCCGCTTGGGATCGTAGATGTCCTCGCCGTCCAGTTGCAGCGAACCTTTAATCCGACAGATATCAATACTGTCGTTCATGCGGTTCAGGCAGCGCAGAAACGTGGATTTACCACAGCCGGAAGGCCCGATAAACGCGATAACCTCATTGCGGGTGATATCCAGGCTGATGTTTCGGATGGCCCGGGTGTCACCGTAAAATACCTCTACGTCCCGAAGCTTGAACTTGGGATCGCTTGAAAACGGGGCACCGACGGTTTTTCCCTCTTCAATCACCGTTTCTGCCGGGCGTTCATTCGGAGCCTTTGTTGGTGTTGCTTCCGGCATATCTGCCTCTTTCCTGGCGGCTGGGGTCACAGTGTTGGTCATCGTAGTCATAAGTGTTGTCTCTTTACCACCGCCGTTCAAGACGCTTGCGCAGCCAGATGGCGAGTGCATTCATGGTGATCAGAAAGGCCAGCAGAACCATGATGCCGGCGGACGCCAGCTCCACAAAACCCTGCTCGGCGCTGCCGGCCCAGATGAAAATCTGCACGGGCAGCACGGTGGCGGAGCTGAAGAACCCGTCAGGGACTTCAACAATAAAAGCCACCATGCCAATCAGCAGTAAAGGCGCCGTTTCACCCAGCGCCTGGGCCATGCCAATAATAGAACCGGTCAGCATGCCGGGCATTGCCAGGGGAAACACATGGTGCAGCACCACCTGCATTTTTGAGGCGCCTATGCCCTCGGCGGCCTCACGGATCGACGGCGGAACGCTTTTGATCGCCGCACGGCTGGAGATAATGATGGTTGGCAGCGTCATCAACGCCAGCACCAGGCCGCCCACCACGGGCACCGATCGGGGCAAGCCAAACACGCCGATAAACACCGCCAGCCCCAGCAACCCGAAGATAATGGAGGGTACGGCGGCAAGATTGTTGATGTTGACCTCAATAAAGTCTGTGATCCGGTTACTAGGTGCAAATTCCTCAAGATAAACCGCCGCCGCAACGCCCACGGGGAAGGCAATCACCAGGGTAATCCCCATGGTCAGCAACGATCCCACCAACGCCCCGAGAATGCCTGCGTTAGAAGGCTCTCGGGAGTCGCCCCGGCTGAAAAACACGTCGTTGAAACTGGTATCTATAACGCCCTTGTCGAGCAGCTCGTCTGTCCAGCGTTGTTGCTGCTCGGTCAGGCGTATGGAGTATCCGGGGTCGCCGGCGTGTTTTACGTAGACCGACACCGCATCGTGGGCCAAAAACTCCATGGTGCGGGTAGTGCCCAGAAGGTCCGGTTGTTTTTCTAACAGGTCACGAACCTGATTGCTTGCGTAGCTGCCGGTCATCCGACTGAGCTCACGCTTGTCAGATCGGCTTGTAGCCGTTGGGAAATACGCCTGCAGAGCCTTGATGATGGGCGCCTGGAAATCAGCCATGGCGATCTGATCCGGATCGGTGGCATCGGTCAGGTACATCAGTTCGCCGTCCAACGGTACCTCAAGGGTAACGGTGGTTTTAATGAACCCTGTGTAGCCTTTGCTGACAATGTCTGTAAACAGAATCACCAATGAGAACAACGCAATCGCGATGGCGGTTATGCCATAAAAACGAAAACGGCGTTCCTTGCGGTAGCGACGCTTGAGCGAGCGGCGGACAAGCTCCGCCTGTGAGCCTGAGTCAGTCATATTGTTCCCTGTATTTACGCACAACCTTCAGTGCGATCACGTTCAGCAGCAGCGTTACGATAAACAGCATCATGCCCAGTGCGAAGGCGGCCAGAGTTTTGGCACTGTCGAATTCCTGATCACCGGTCAATAGAGTCACGATCTGAACCGTCACGGTGGTCACCGAATCCAAGGGATTGGCGGTCAGGTTTGCGGCCAGCCCGGCGGCCATGACAACAATCATGGTTTCACCGATCGCCCGGGAGGCCGCCAGCAGGATACCGCCCATGATGCCGGGCAGCGCCGCCGGAAAAATCACGTTCTTCATGGTTTCAGACTGGGTCGCGCCCATGGCCAGAGAGCCATCGCGAAGGGTTCGTGGAACCGCGTTGATCACATCGTCAGACAGCGACGAAACAAACGGGATAATCATGATGCCCATCACCAGCCCCGCCGCCAACGCGCTCTGGGAGGAGGCTTCAAGGCCGATCGCCACGGCCAGGTCACGAATGAACGGCGCCACCGTGAGCGCCGCAAAAAAGCCGTAAACAACGGTAGGTACGCCCGCCAGCATTTCCAGCAAGGGCTTGACCACCGCGCGCACCGGCCGGCTGGCATACTCGGAAAGATACACCGCCGACAACAGGCCCACAGGCACGGCAATCGACAGAGCAATAGCAGAAATCATCAAGGTGCCGGTAAACAGCGGGATGACACCGAACGCGCCGTCTGAGCCTACCTGATCCGCTCGCAGAGCGGTTTGCGGGCTCCAACTGGTACCGAACAGAAACTCGCTGATCGGCACCTTGCCAAAGAAACGGAAGGTTTCAAAAATAACCGAAAAAACGATGCCGATGGTGGTGAGAATCGCGACCGCTGCACACAGAAAAAACACCCGCTGCAACGTGCGCTCCACGCTCTTGCGAGCATTGATGTGCGGCGCTACCCGTGTCCATGCGAACGCTCCACCCAGCACGGCTATCAGGATGACCAGCAGCGTTTTGAATTGGCTGCTCTTCTCACGCAACTCCTGCAGCAGAGTCGCTGCGCCGGTAATCCCGTCCGGAACCCTGGCAGAATCCAGCTTGCCCGCCGCCACGTTGCTGATCTGGGAAAGCGTCAGGCTGGCATGGCCTTCTGATTGCGGCGCTAGCTCAGCAGGCAAAGACGCCATAACCATGTCCTGAATCACTTTGCCTTCAAACGCCGCCCAGACACCCAGAATGATCAGGGCCGGGATGGCACACCAAAGTGCGGCTCTGGCGGCGTAATAAACCGGCAGAGCCTTGAGGTTACGAATACCACCAAGAGGCCCTGCCACAGCCCGGGAACGCATGTAAGCGAACCCGTAAGCCACTGCGGCAAGTACCAGAACCAGGGGCAATAAATCAGTTGTCTGCATTACTGTCTCCTTGGTTCATCGCCTCGTTCCTCGCACGATCTACTATTTAAGCTCGTTACCCGTCATTGGTTTGAGCTCTTTGACCACTTTTGCCGTTTTCATGCGCACATCGCGGGGATTGGGTATCAGACCCACGTCTACCAGGTAGCCGTTGTCACCCCAGGCGCCTTCGCTGGTGAACTCTTCGGCATACTCCTGGATTCCCGGAACCACGCCTACGTGAGCATTCTTGATATAGAAAAACAGCGAACGGGCCACCGGATACTCTTCGTCAGCAATGGTCTCCGGAGTCGGTTCCACACCGTTGACGGTTGAAGCCTGGATTTCACCGCTGTTCTCCATCAGGAAGCTGTAGCCAAAGATACCCATTGTATCCTTGTCTTGCACGAGACGCTGAACGATCAGATTATCATTTTCACCAGCTTCAACGAACGGGCCGTCTTCACGCATGCTGTGGCACACAGACTTGAAGCGGGACTTGTCTTCGCTTTTGATCTTCGCAATAAAGTCGTAGGTTTTGCAGCCACCTTCCATCGCGATTTCAACGAAAGCGTCACGAGTACCGGAGGTGGGCGGTGGCCCCATAACGCGAATGGCCTTGTCTGCCAGGCTGGCGTCTATGTCACTCCATTTCTGGTAGGGGTTCGGGACCAGTTTTTCGCCGCCATCAGGGTCCGGAACGTCTTTGGCCAGTGCGAGAAACAACTCCTTCAATGTCAGGTCCATTCTCCCGGACTCTTTTGAATTAGCGATAACGATGCCGTCCGCGCCAATTTTTACTTCGGTAATGTCTTTTACACCATTGCTTTGGCATTTTTCGAACTCGCTCGGCTTCATTCGGCGCGACGCGTTAGTGATGTCCGGGTGCTCAGTGCCGATACCGGCGCAAAACAGCTTGAACCCGCCACCAGAACCGGTTGACTCCAGCTTCGGCGTCGGGAAATCGGTATTGCGGCCGAAGCGCTCGGCAACAACCGTGGCGAAGGGATAAACCGTCGACGAACCCACAACGTTTACGGTGTCACGGGCCATGGCCGGGGCGGAAATCATGGATAATCCGCTGGTCAAAGCAACGATAGCAAGAGCTGTATTCGATTTAATCACATTGAATCTCCATCAGTCTTTTATGTTGTGTACGGCATCGGTTTACTGATGGGTGAAGATTAGAGCGTTTGTGTGACAACTTTGTTACACCTGTTGAAATATTGCCAGAAGCCGTAAATAAGCTTGCAGCCGTGTGCTGGGCCGTTAACATGCTAAGAAAATAATTCCAGAGATTAAACATCAAGGCTGGTTTCATGACTGCGTACGATGATGACAAACCCAAACCCCGGGGCGACCTCACCCTTCAGATTGTGCCCTTGCCACAGGATACAAACGCCAACGGTGATGTCTTCGCGGGCTGGCTGGTGAAACAGATGGATATAGCCGCTGCCACCACGGCCGGGCGTATTTCTCTGGGCCGCAACGCGACTGTCGCTATGGACGGGATGGAATTTCTCTCGCCGCTGCGGGTTGGGTCCCAGGTGGGCTGCTACTGCGAACTGGTAGACATCGGTCGCAGCTCCATGAAAATCAATGTGGAAGTGTGGACCCTTGATCGCACCGCCAAAACCCCGCGCAAGGTTACCGAAGGCCGGTTCGTGTACGTCGCCATCGATGAGCACGGTCGTATTCGGGAAGTGCCGGAGCAGCACCAGTAGTCAGGGCTTCATCAGCCGATCCAGCCGCAACCGTTCGCGCTCGTCGAACAGTCTGCGACCACCCCAGGAAACCGCCATCAACGCACCGAAGCCAGTGCTTGCGGTAATGATCAGCATCACCAGAATCTGATATTTCACCGCCAGAGCCGGCGGGCTGCCGGCCAGAATCTGGCCGGTCATCATGCCCGGAAGGCTGACAATTCCCGCCGCGGCCATGGCGTTGATCGACGGCATCATCCCGCTGCGCATCGCCTCCCGGCGAATGTCTTCCAGGGCAAGCTGCCATGTCTGCCCCAGCATCAGCCGGTTCTCGATCACGGCACGCTGCCGCCAGACTGACTCATTTAACCGATCCAGGGCCAAGCTTACACCCGTCATGGTATTACCCAACAGCATGCCGAGCAGGGGAATCGCATATTGCGGGGCATACCAGGGTTCCGGGCCGATCACCACCGTCAAAGCCAACACCGTGACTGTGAAAGACGACACAAACATGGCCCCGGTGCCAATGCCAAAGGCCCACCAGCCCCGCAATCGGCGACTCTGGCGAGCCACCACTTCGCGGCCAGCTACCAGCAACATAATCAGTGCCAGTAGCGCAATCCAATAGAACGCAGAAGACGCAAACAGGGCTTCCAGCACCAGTCCGATAAGGGCCAGCTGAATCACCGTACGTGCGGCAGCAATCAACAGGCTGCGGGTGATGCCGAGTCGGGTCAAGTAGCCGGCCACCGCCAGAGCCAGCGTCAACAGGGCTGCCAGCCCAAGTTTCCACCAAGCCAGATCAATCACTTCCATGGACAGGCTCCAGCCGGGCTCCGTGAATTCGATAGTGGGCACTGGCCACACGTTGGATCTGGGCCGGGTTATGGGCAACCCATAGAGCAGCGATCTGCCGCTGCCGAATTTCTTCGAGTAGCCAGGCTTCAACGGCCTTCGTGGTTTCGTCATCCAGGTTGGCGGTCGGTTCGTCCAGCAACAACGCCTGAGGTTCCAGGGCAAGAGCCCGCCAGAGCGCAAGTCGCTGCCGTTCTCCGGAAGACAACCGGCTGACCGACCAGGTCATCACCTCTGGAGAAAACCCCAGTGCCGCGGGCAATCTTGTATCGGCGTTAAGGGCAAAATGAGCACCCACCTCATCAAACCACCACTGACTGTCTGCCGGCACCATGATGACCCGGCTTCGCCACTGGTGAGCCAGCATGTCACGCTGACCGGCGCCATTCAGGGAAATGCTGCCGCCGTGAGGTTCCAGGTCGGCCACCGCTCGAAGCAGGCGACTCTTGCCAGTGCCAGACACGCCTGACAGACAAACCACTTGGCCACCGGGCACCTCAAGTGACACGTCATGCAGGCCGCCAACGCTGACGCTTTCCAGCACAAGGCCAGTCAAAACCGGCTCACCATGGCAATTCTTCACCGTTGCTGTGCCAGAAGGAGCCGGTATTCTCCAGGCCCAGACGGGCAATCCGTTCCGCCAGTAGTGACGACCACTTGCGATTCAGACATACCCCCTCCCCTCAATCGGTCTATCGTTACCCTCGGGCAACCATACCGACAACAACGCAGCCATGGCTACCAACCCGGCAGAAATCCAAAGACAGGCCGTGAGGCCATAGGCCTGATATATCCAACCAGACAGTATGGTACCTAGCAACCGACCCGCGGCGTTGGACATGTAATAAAAACCCACATCCAGCGACACACCGTCACCCCGGGCGTAACTGACAATCAGGTAGCTGTGCAGGGATGAGTTGATAGCAAACAATACGCCGAACAACAGAAGACCACCGATGACCACCAACTGCGCCGGCCAACCCGCCATCAAGCCAATCGCAATGGCCGCGGGAACCAGCGCCAGGGCAGCGGCCCAGAGCACGGCGGGGTGTTTGCCCTCCATATTCCCGGTAATCCGCGGCGCCAGGGTCTGGATAAAGCCATAGCCAATAACCCAGGAGGCCATAAAGCCCCCTACCTTCCAGAAGTCCCAGCCAAATACCGTATTCAGATACACCGGCAAGGCAACCACAAACCAGACATCCCGCGCGCCGAACAGAAACATACGCGCTGCCGATAGCACGTTAATGGCGCGGCTTTTTGACAGGACCTCGCGAAACTTCGGCTTGGCTTTACTTTTGCCCAGTTCCTGCTTGAGCAGAAACAGACTGGACAGCCACACCACCCCAAGAGCCACCGACATCGCAATCACCGCGCCGGTAAATCCAACCGACATCAGCAATACACCGCCCAGGAAAAAGCCCACGCCTTTCAGAGTATTCTTCGAACCGGTAAGGATGGCGACCCACTTGTATAACTTACCCGGCTGCTCATCGGGCACCAGTAATTTGATGCCGCTTTTGGCGGACATCTTGTTCAGATCCTTGGCAATGCCGGACAAAGCCTGCGCGGCCATCACCCAGGGCACCGTCAGCATGACCGCTGGCACTGCCAGCATGGCCAGCGCCGCTATCTGCAGGAACAGCCCGATGCTCATGGTGCGATTCAGGCCAATGCGCGCCCCCAGATAGCCACCCAGCAGATTGGTCACCACCCCGAAGAATTCGTAAAAAACAAACAACAGGGCGATTTCCAGAGGCGAATAGCCCAGCTGGTGAAAATGCAGCACCACCAGCATGCGCAGGGCACCGTCGGTCAGGGTGAAAGCCCAATAGTTACCTGTAATCACCAGATACTGACGGATGGCGGCGTTCATATCAGGCCAGACCCACCTTGCGTGCCAGTTCCGCCGTGCGGTTGGCGTAGCCCCATTCGTTGTCATACCAGGCGTAGATCTTCACCTGAGTGCCGTTGATCACCAACGTGGACAGGGCATCAACAATGGATGATCGCGGGTCGGTCTTGTAGTCAATGGACACCAGCGGGCGCTCTTCGTAGCCCAGAATACCCTTCAACTCCCCCTCGGCGGCTTCTTTCAATAGCCGGTTTACGGTGTCGCGGTCCGTCGGCGTTTCTACCTCAAACACACAGTCGGTCAGCGAGGCGTTGGTTAGCGGCACTCGCACAGCATGGCCATCCAGCCGCCCTTTCAGCTCCGGGAATATCTCGATAATCGCGGTAGCGGATCCGGTGCTGGTGGGGATCAGGGAACTGCCACAGGCCCGGGCCCGGCGCAGGTCCTTGTGGGGTGCGTCGAGTATGGTTTGAGTATTGGTCAGGCTGTGAATGGTGGTAATAGAGCCATGTTTGATGCCAAGTGTCTCGTGAATCACCTTGACCACCGGCGCCAGGCAGTTGGTAGTGCAAGAAGCCGCAGTCACTATACGGTCGTTTGCCGGATCGAAAATATGCTCATTCACCCCCAATACAATGTTCCTGGCCCCCGCCTCCTTCACCGGTGCGGTGACCACCACACGCTTCACACCCTGATCAAGGTAATCATGCAGCACCGCAACCGTCTTGTTCACGCCACTGGCCTCAATCACCAGATCGCATCCAGACCAGTCGGTGTCGCCGATAGCTTTGTTGTGGGTAACGTTGATGTGCTTGCCTTCAATCACCATCTCGCCAGCACTGGCCTTGGCCTCATAGCCCCAACGACCGTGCACACTGTCGAAGTTCAGCAGGTGTGCCAGGGCATAGTTGTCTGCCCCGGGATCGTTGATGGCAACAAATTCCAGTTCCGGCCAGCCCCAGGCCGCCCTCAGAGCCAGCCGACCAATGCGGCCAAACCCGTTAACGCCTATTTTGATCTTACTCATACTGATTTCCTTACAAGCTTCACAACCCGTGTATCCGGTAAATGATCAAGGGCATTGTTCGCCCGGACGCCCAGCCATGGCCTGCAACTGCACCAGCGGCGTTTCGATCAACGCCCCATTGTTCTGAGCTGTTTCATCCAGAACCCGCGATACCCAGCCGGGTAGCCGGGGGTTTAGATAATAATAGACCCACTGGCCACGGCGCTCCGTTTCCAACAGCCCGGCATTCCGCAGGATGGCCAGGTGGCGGCTAACTTTTGGCTGAGACA
>NZ_DRGY01000112.1 GCF_011049865.1 Marinobacter antarcticus
CTCATACAGACTGATCTCTTCTGCGCCGGCATACTGAAATGTACCCCACACCTCGGTGCCACAGTCCAACTGCTGGATAATGGCGGTTATTACCCGTGCAAGGTCTTTCATGGACACCGGCTGGCCTATACACCGTCCGGGCAGTGACAGGGCCTCATCGAAGGCTGTGCTGGCCTGAACCTTCCGGATAAAACGACTCAGGCTCCAGCCGGTGCGCAAAATGATGTGCCTGGGTAAAAGCGTGCGCAACGCCTGTTCACACTCCCACTGCCAGTTGCCCAACTCATTGACGGGATGGCCGGGGTTCGACGTAATGTAACCACTCTGCTTACGACCATCAAACACATAGCACGACGATAACTGGAACAACGCCATGCCTCTGTCGCGGGCAAACTCCGCAATGGCTAATGGCAGGGAGAATGCCGCTTTATGTGTTCCCTCCGGATCTCGTTCTGCAACTTCGGGATCTGCCAGCCACAATGCATTGACGATGAGATCGGTGTCTTCCGGAATCCAGCTCTCCAGCGCACTGAGATTAGCGCTGACAAGGTCGCTGACCAGCAGAGGACTGATATCCAGAGAGGTCTCCCTGAGCCGCTCAAGAAGAATTTTCCCCAATGGACCGTAATCGTGAACAACAAGGACATGCACTGGCGCTCAATACCTCCGGATAAAATTCATGCTAAGTGCTTCAGATAGTTACGTGGCACCCGGCGGGTGATGCCCGTTAGTAGCTCATAAGAAATTGTACCTGCACAGGAAGCCACTTCATCCACGCCCACCGTCCTCCCCCACAGCTCCACGCTATCGCCGGCCCTGGCGGCTGGAGCATCACTCAGATCTACCGCCAGCATATCCATAGAGACACGCCCAATCAGTCGAATTCTTCGTCCGCCAATTGCCGCGGGCGTGCCAGTGCCGGCGTGACGGGGATAACCGTCTCCGTAGCCAACAGCAACCATGCCCATAGGCGTGTCTTGATCAGCAATCCAGGCGCCACCGTAACCAACGGTCTCACCGGCCTTTACTACCCGCGTTGTAATGAGCGGCGCCTCCAGGCTCATAACGGGTTCAAGACCCAACTCCGGGCCCGTCTTGCCAATAATCGGTGATCCGCCGTAGAGCATGATACCCGGGCGACTCCAATCAAACAGCGGTTGGCCGGGAATAAAATGGGCCGCAGAATTACCCACGCTCCTCATCAATTCCGGCCAGGACGAAGTTGCGGCTTCAAAGGTCGTCGTCTGGGTTGCGGTCATTGGGCTGTTGCTGTCATCAGCGCAGGCAAAGTGGCTGACGAACCCCAACAACCGACTGTCAGCGCCCAACTTTTCCAGCCTTGCCATCACGGCATGCAGATCGTCAGGCCGGAAACCCAAACGGTTCATGCCGGTATTGATCTTCAACCAGAACCTGGGAAAGTCGCCGCTTCTTTCAAACCTTGCCAACCAGTCAAGCTGATGCTCACTGTGCAGCACGGGTTCAAAATGTCGACGCTCGCAATCACCCAGGTCATCACAGGCGTGCACCCCCTGCAGAAGTACGACGGGCTGGGAGATACCCGCCGCGCGAATAGCCTCCGCCTCTTCAATGCAGGCAACGGCGTATTTGGGCGCAACATCTGCCAGAGCCAAGGCCACCTGCGCAATACCGTGGCCATAACCATCAGCCTTTACAACCGCCATAGCCGCTGCACTTCCGGCTCGCGCACACGCAGTGCGGTAGTTGTTGCGCAAGGCCTCCAGATCAATGTAAGCCGTTGTCTGGCGAGGCATCAGTAATCACCACCGTAATCGCTGTAGTCACCGTGAGCCAGGTCTTCAAATTTCGTGTATTTGCCGATAAACGCCAGGCGAATGGTTCCAATGGGGCCATTACGCTGCTTACCGATAATAATTTCGGCAATGCCTTTATCCGGCGTGTCCTCGTTATACACCTCATCCCGATACACAAACATGATGACGTCTGCGTCCTGCTCAATCGCGCCGGATTCGCGCAGATCGGAGTTGATCGGGCGTTTATTCGGGCGTTGCTCAAGGCTGCGGTTAAGCTGCGAAAGCGCAACCACCGGGCAACTGAGCTCTTTGGCAATACCCTTCAATGACCGGGAAATTTCAGAGATTTCCGATGTCCGGCCTTCTGTATTTCCCGGCACCCGCATCAACTGCAGATAGTCCACCATGATCAGGCCGATTTTCCCGTCGTTCTCCCGGGCAATCCGACGGGCGCGAGAACGCAGTTCCGTAGGGCTCAGTCCGGGCGTGTCATCAATATACAAAGGCTTGTCTTTAAGCAGGCTGACAGCGGAGGTCAGCCGCGGCCAGTCGTCCTCTTCCAGCTTGCCGCCACGCACCTTGCTCTGATCAATCCGCCCAAGAGACGAGAGCATACGCATGGCCAGCGCGTCTGCCGGCATTTCCATGCTGAAAACCAGAACCGGCGTACCGGTGCTTATCAACGCATTTTCAACAATGTTCATGGCAAACGAGGTTTTACCCATAGACGGGCGACCGGCCACAATGATCAAGTCAGCAGGCTGCATGCCAGACGTTTGCTCATCCAGATCCTTGAAGCCCGTGGTCAGTCCGGTCGTTTGCTCACCAGACTCAAACAGCTCTTCTATGCGGCTCAGGGTTTTGGTCAGAATAGGGTTGATAGATTGAGGGCCTGAGCCCTCCTTAACCCTGGACTCGGCAATCTGAAAAACGTTGCGCTCGGCTTCGTCAAGAATCTCATTGCTGTTGCGGCCCTGGGGATTAAACGCAGAGTCTGCAATTTTCCCAGAAACTTCAACAAGTTGCCTGAGGACCGAGCGCTCTCGAACGATGTCGGCGTAGGCACGAATGTTGGCCGCACCCGGTGTCTTTTCAGCCAGTTCGGCAAGGTACGACAACCCGCCGGCATCTTCAATATCTCCGGCACGTGTCAGAAACTCAGCCAGAGTGACCACGTCGAGCGGCTCGTTCTCACTGGCCAGGCGTTCAACCGCGCCAAAAATCAACCGGTGATCCTGACGATAGAAATCGACAGCCGAGATGATCTCGGTAATTTCATCAAAGCGCCGGTTATCCAGCATCAACCCACCGAGCACAGCTTGCTCTGCTTCCAGGGAATGGGGAGGCACCTTGATGCGGCTGGTTTCCTGATCGGTACTCGCGGATTTCAGATTAGGCTTCGCCATGAACACATCTTCAGTTGAGCGTCATAACCACGACAATTCAAGTAGCATGTCGCAGCAATGGGAGGGGGTTACCGGAAGCTAACAGCATACCAGAAAGCAACAGGCCCGAAAGCCGTATTAAACGGTTCGGGCCTGTCGGGTTTGCCGGGATACGCCCAGCACTGCTTTCAGAGAAAGCAGGTTACGCGGCAACAACCGCCAGCGTAATCGTTACTTCAACATCAGAGTGCAAGTGAAGCTCGACCTGGTACTCACCGGTCGCCCGCAGAGGGCCTTCCGGTAGACGAACTTCGCTCTTCTCAACATCGGTACCAGCAGCCGTGATTACGTCTGCAATATCACGAACACCGATAGAGCCGAACAGTTTACCCTCATCACCTGCTTTGGAGGAGACCGTGAAGGATGCACCTTCCAAAGCCTCAGCGCGAGTCTGAGCCGTTGCCAACTTGTCGGCGGCCGCTTTCTCAAGCTCAGCGCGACGCTCTTCGAACGCCTTCAGATTTGCTTCAGTGGCAGGCGCAGCCTTGCCGTACGGAAGCAGGTAATTACGGCCGTAACCGGATTTCACTTTTACCTTGTCGCCCAGGGAGCCAAGGTTTGCAACTTTCTCGAGCAGAATAACTTCCATCTCGTTAACCTCTTCGTGCTTTATTCAGCCGATCCGGCGGGCTTTATACGACCCCGGATGTTCAGCCAGCTATCCACAAAAGCCAAAACCACTAACAGAATCATCAGACTTGGGCCCAGGAGCACCAATGCAACGTAGAACATGACCAGCCACTGGGTATTCAGCCCTTTACGAGCAACAACGCCATGAATCAGCGCCAGCCCCGCTAAAAACAGCGGGGTTCCGGCTACCCAAGCCAGCAACATGGAATTCAGTCCGATAAACGGACCTACAACCATGGTGACGACAAAAATCACTGCAAACGCGGGTGACAATATCAAACCTTGGAATTCCGTGCGGAAACCGCCAGGATTATACAATCCCGCCTGCCACGATCTTGCCAACATTGTCATGCCCACGCCTGCGGCAAGATAACTGCCCGCCATGCTGGCATTCATAGTGTCTCGTATAACCGTTTCGAGATCGCTCCCGAGCGTGCGAGCCACTTCAGCATTGTACTGCTCGTAAAAACCGACCCCGGCGCGAACCAGTTCGTCCAACAAACCGGGATACATCATGGGCAACACAAGTCCCATGACAATCGCCAGAAAGCTACCTCCGAGGAGGGCTCTTTCCCAGGACAGAGTTGCTCTAAGCAGTGACGCCATCAGCATCACGTGCAACAAAACTGCCAAAGCTGTCGGATCACCTCCAAACACGCTCCAGCCAAGTGCCGGGAGCAGTGCCCAGAGACCAATCGTGAGCCCCTGGCTGATGCCGAGCCTGAGAATAACCAGGCCGACAACCGCTGCGCCAATCCAGAATAACAAAGGCACTGCAGTTGTGACTGCTGCTACCCCGCTGGCCTGGAGGGGACCGCGCATTACAAATTTCGCCAGTGCACGCATGGTCCCAAGTCCTGTTTATCTGTTACTTAGTTATCGTGGCTATCCGAGTACGGCAACAGTGCCAGGAAGCGAGCGCGCTTGATAGCGGTCGCCAATTGGCGCTGGTAACGTGCTTTTGTGCCGGTAATCCGGCTGGGCACGATTTTGCCAGTTTCAGTAATGTAGCCTTTCAAGGTGTCCAGATCCTTGTAATCGATCTCTTTAACACCTTCCGCCGTGAAACGGCAGAACTTACGACGTCTGAAAAAACGAGCCATAACGTAACTCCTCAACTCCGGTTAATTACTCTTCTTCGTCCTGGGTTTCAGCTTTCTGACCGTCGTCTTGACTGTCGTCTTGACGGTTATCCTGACGATCGTCTTGACGGTCATCGGATTCAGCTGAACGACGCGGACGGTCTTCTCCACCAGAACGACGGTCCTCACGGGACTCAGCGGCTTTCATCGGAGAGATATCAACAACGGACTCATCGCGACGCAGAATCAGGTCACGGATAATGGCGTCGTTGAACCGGAAGTTGTGAGTCAGCTCGTCCATCGCGACTTGTGAACATTCTACGTTCATCAGCACGTAGTGAGCTTTGTGAATCTTGTTGATCGGGTAAGCCATATGACGGCGACCCCAATCTTCCAAGCGATGTACCTTGCCGCCATCTTCAGTGATGACGCCGGTATAGCGCTCGATCATCGCGGGCACTTGCTCGCTCTGATCCGGGTGTACCATAAACACGATTTCGTAGTGACGCATGAGTTCTCCCTACGGTTTGGGCAGCTTTCCTAATTCGCGGACGTGCCGGGAAGAAAGAAAGCAAGGAGGTAGCAGCCTGAGCCGCCGGTTTTTTTGCTTTATCAATAAGGCTTTACAAGAAAGGCTTGATCAAAAGCGAGGCGCCGCATACCTGTTAAAGGCAATACAAAACCTTCCCCTTAAAATAGGGGAGCCATATTCTAGGCGGACGCAGCCTTCTGTGCAAGGGTTAACCAAGACGCTGGCGCAGGGCCTCGTACAAACAGACGCCGGTCGCAACAGAAACGTTGAGACTGTCTACCTGGCCCAGCATAGGGATATTGATGAGCTGATCGCAGTGTTCACGCGTGAGCCGACGCATGCCCGCGCCCTCGGCGCCCATGACTAACGCAACCGGACCCTTGAAATCTGCCTGGTACAGAGTCACCTCCGCCTCTCCGGCAGCGCCAATCAGCCACACGCCCTGATCCTTCAGGGTGCGAAGAAAACGAGCCAGATTGGTCACGCGCACGAAAGGCACGGATTCCGCCGCACCGCACGCCACTTTTCTGGCCACGGCCGTCAGAGACGCGGATTTATCTTTAGGCGCAATAACGGCTTGAACGCCTACGGCGTCACAGGTGCGCATGCACGCGCCAAGGTTATGAGGATCCGTTACGCCGTCCAATACCAGCAAAAACGGCGGCTTGTCGCTTCCCGCAAGCTGGGCCAGGAGATCGTCCTCTGTCCACTCACGGCTTGCTTCAACCTCTGCGACGACACCCTGATGAACGCCACCAACGCGCTCATCGAGCTCTCGGCGATGGACAATTTCCCATCGAACACCGAGCTCATCCAGGGCGCTGGTGATGCTCTTTACCCGCTTATCTTGCCGGCCGGTCTGAATCCAGACCCGCTGCAACCTTCCCGACTCGCGCTTGAGAACGGCCTCAACCGCGTGCCAGCCAAACACAAATTCTTCGGACACGGATTAAGCTTCCTATTATTTGTCTGATTTGCGGGATTTTCGCGGCTTGCCGGCACCGGTTGACTTGCGAGGCCCCCGCTTCGGCTTTTTACTCGCCTCACGAGCAGCCTCGTTTGCCAACTGGGCTTTTGCACTGGCCGGCTTGGCAGGTTTTCCCGTCTTTCCTGTTTTCTCGCGCTTACTGTTTTTACCCCGAGGATCGCGCTTGGCCACACTCAGCGCATCAAGATCAGCTTGACGGCGCGTTGGCTCACTCACCAACTCCAGATCAATTTTGCGATCTTCAAGACCAACCCGCATCACACGAACACGCACTTCATCACCCAAGCGGAAGCTGATCGCCGTCCGCTCGCCAATAAGCCGGTGTTTTGCCGAATCATGATGGAAGTAGTCACCGTTGAGTGTGGAGACATGCACCAGGCCCTCAATGTAAACATCGGCCAGCTCAACAAAGAATCCGAAGGGCACAACAGAGGCGATAACACCGTCAAACTCTTCACCTACGTGATCCTTGAGGAACTCGCACTTGAGCCACGCCATAACATCACGAGTGGCGTCATCTGCGCGTCGCTCGGTCATCGAAACGTGCTCGCCCAACTTCGCCATACGGGCGTAATCGTATGGGTACTCTACCAATTCGGGATCGGAGACACGGGGTGATACCACATCTTTCGTTACCTCAGGATTGTGAATCCGGGATTTGATAGCCCGATGGACAATCAGATCCGGGTAGCGACGAATGGGGGAGGTAAAATGGGCATAGCTCGGAAAACCAAGGCCGAAGTGACCGCTCTCCTCCGGGCTGTAAACGGCTTGGCTCAGCGAGCGCAACATGACCGTCTGGATCACGTTGGCATCGGGCCTGTCGGTTATCTGGGACAACAACGCCTGATAATCCGCCGACGTCGGTTCGTCGCCGCCACCCAACTGCAAGCCCAGCTCACCCAGGAACAGGCGCACCGAGTTAAGTCGATCCACAGAGGGGCCATCGTGCACCCGGTAAAGCGCTGGCATCTTGTGTTTTTTCAAAAAGCGCGCAGCCGCCACGTTGGCACACAGCATGCACTCTTCCACAATCTTGTGCGCGTCATTGCGGTGTACCGGCACAATCTCTTCTATTTTGCGCTCGGCATCGAAAACAATGCGGGTCTCCGTGGTTTCGAAGTCAATAGCACCGCGTTCGGTTCGGGCTTTGCGCAGCAGTTTATAAAGGTCGTACAGATTATGCAGGTGCGGCAACACATCCGCATACTGAGCAGACAACCGGTAGCCCGGCTCGGAATCTGGTCGTTCCAGCATGTCGCTGACCTTGTTGTAGGTCAGCCGGGCATGGCTGCGCATGACCGCTTGGTAAAACGTGTAGCCACTGATGTTACCCGCCGCGCTGATGGTCATGTCGGCCACCATGCACAAACGGTCGACATCAGGATTCAGGGAGCACAAGCCATTGGACAGCTTCTCTGGAAGCATGGGCACCACGTGATCCGGGAAGTACACCGAGTTGCCCCGCTGCAAGGCTTCTTCGTCAAGGGGGGAGCCGGTGCGTACGTAGTGCGACACGTCTGCTATCGCCACCACAAGCCGATAGGCGCCGCGGCCCCGGGGCTCGCAAAAAATGGCATCGTCAAAATCCCGGGCCGTTTCTGCATCAATGGTGACCAGTCGCATATTGCGAATATCGACGCGGTTTGCCTTGTCTTTCTCAGCGACTTCGCCCGGAATCGAGGCCGCTTGCGCACCGACCTCTGTCGGCCAGCTGTGGGGTATATCGTAGGAGCGAATAGCCACGTCGATCTCCATCCCCGGGGCCATATGCTCCCCCAGAATTTCAACTATTTTACCGGTGGGCTTGGCGCGCATTGTGGGCTGCCGAAGAATGTCGACAACCACGTACTGACCATGGCAAGCCTCACCCACGTGCTCTTCCGGCACCAGCACTTCGTGGTTGATACGTGCGTTCTCGGGTACCACGTAGGCAATGCCGCTTTCGTTGAAGAAACGCCCCACTGTCTGATGGGTGCGGTGTTCTATCACATCCACCACCACGCCTTCACGACGGCCCCGATCATCGACCTTGTCGACGCGGGCTGCTACCCGGTCACCGTGAAAAACCATGCGCATCTGGCGCGCGGTGAGAAACAGGTCCGACCCGCCGTCGTCAGGGACCAGAAAGCCGAAACCATCTCTGTGGCCAATCACTCGACCGCTGACCAGGTCTGCCTCTTCAATCGGAAGATAGGCGTCCCGGCGGTTACAAATAAGCTGACCGTCCCGACACATGGCAATCAGGCGACGCCTGAGCGCTTCAATACCTTCCGGAGATGCCTGGCCCAGCTCGGAACACAAGGTTTCGTGTGTTGCCGGTGCCCCCCGCTCCTTCAGGTGCGCGAGAATGAATTCGCGGCTCTGTATCGGGTTGTCATAATTTTGAGCCTCACGGCCAGCGTGGGGGTCTTTGGGGTTTTTATTCCTGGAAACCATTCGGATCCTTGTTCAATACTGCGCCAAAATAGCGCTGTTCACATTCATTTACGGTATAGTATACGTTGGTACGGATCGACTGCCTAACAACCCACTCTTTATAGGCATAAATACCTGCCGTCAGCGCCATGAAAAAACGTTTGACAGCTTCAGTGG
Source organism: Marinobacter antarcticus (assembly GCF_011049865.1). Taxonomy (GTDB): domain Bacteria; phylum Pseudomonadota; class Gammaproteobacteria; order Pseudomonadales; family Oleiphilaceae; genus Marinobacter; species Marinobacter antarcticus_A. The sequence goes on from NZ_DRGY01000112.1 coordinate 9,048, forward strand.
GAATTATTAAAGTACGCGCCATCAGATGAGCCTAAACGTCATCTTTAGCAGAAATGCCCAGTTTTCAATAAACTAGTGGCAAACCTGCGAATCACCTGCCGAGGTGGTGAAATTGGTAGACACGCTAGCTTCAGGTGCTAGTGCTCGCAAGGGCGTGGAGGTTCAAGTCCTCTCCTCGGCACCATTTCTCTCTCTGAGAAATGTGACTCCCCAAAAAGTATGAATACAAACCGTGTTGCTTACTCAAATCACGGCACACAACCCTTTCTCCCGGCTTGTCGATTACGCTCTGCGTGTGAGTTCATAAAAAAGCCCCGGAGACGCGTCCGAGGCTTCTGTTCAATGCACGTTTACAGCGGCTTAAAATGCGCGCGCAACGATCTCCTTCATGATCTCATTGGTTCCGCCGTAGATGCGCTGAACCCGTGAATCTGCCCAGGCGCGGGCAATCGGGTATTCCCACATATAGCCATAGCCACCGTGCAACTGCACGCACTCGTCCATAACCCTGCACTGCAAATCGGTTGTATATTGCTTCAACATCGCGGCAGTTGGTATGTCGAGTTTTTTATCCAGATGAAGCTCCAGGCACCGATCGGTGAACACCCGGGCCGCGGTAATTTCGGCTTTCATCTCAGCCATTTTGAAGCGGGTGTTCTGAAATTTTATCACCGGTTTGCCGAATGCCTTGCGCTCCTTGACGTAATCAAGCGTCCACTGCCAAGCTGCTTCTGCGGCGGCCACAGCGGTAAGGCCAATCTGCAGGCGTTCGGCAGGAAGCTCCTGCATCAGTTGAAAGAATCCCTGTCCTTCCATAGAGCCCAACAGGTGGGTAACCGGAACTTTTACGTCCTGAAAAAACAGCTCGGAGGTATCCTGGGCTTTCATGCCCACTTTGTTCAGATTCTGGCCTTTCTCAAAACCTTCCCACTTGGTTTCAACCAGCAGAAGACTTATGCCTTTCGCGCCTTCTTTCGGGTCGGTTTTGGCGACAACGATCACCAGATCTGCCATCTGGCCGTTGGTGATAAACGTTTTTGAACCGTTCAGAATGTAATGATCGCCATCTTTCAACGCGGTGGTCTTTACGCCCTGGAGGTCGGAGCCTGCGCCCGGTTCGCTCATGGCGATGGCCGTGATGATTTCACCCGAGGCCATTTTTGGCAGATAGTGCTTTTTCAGCTCTTCCGAGCCGTAATTCAGAATGTAGGGCGCAACAATATCGGAATGCAGAGTCCAGCCAATACCAGACAGCCCGGCCCGTGAAATCTCCTCCATCACAACCGCGCTGTAACGGAAATCAGCGCCAACCCCGCCGTACTCTTCAGGCATGGTGGGGCACAAGAAACCCAGCTCACCGGCTTTTTGCCAAAGCTCACGACTGACCTGACCATCCTTTTCCCACTGCTCGTGGTGTGGCGAAGCTTCCTGCTCCAGAAATTTTCGGACGGAATCCCGAAAGCCATCAAGATCAGCATCGAAGAGCGTACGTGGAATCATGGCAAACCTCAGTCAGTGAACGGTGTCGTAATGAACGTTCACCAAGTCTCTGCTGGCAGGCAGGTTTGCTCAATAGTGAAAACCATCAATCGTGCTGGCCAAAACCATCGCCTCAATCGCGTTTTGCGTTGACTCGGGCCTCACCCCAACGGGGCATAAGGTCCTGAGGCAGGTCCAGGTGATCGAGAATACGGGCGACAATAAAGTCCACAAGATCCGACACCGTAGCGGGCCGATGATAGAACCCCGGGCTGGCCGGCATGATAACGGCGCCCATGCGAGTGAGCTTCAGCATGTTCTCCAGATGCACCTCGGAATAAGGCGCCTCGCGGGGCACCAGAATCAGTTGGCGCCGCTCTTTGAGCGCCACATCGCCCGCGCGTTCAATCAGGTTATTGCTGGCACCGGTGGCCAACGCGGACAGAGTTCCCGTGCTGCATGGGCAAACCACTAACGGCGCTTTTTCGCCAGAACCCGAGGCGGGCGGTGAAAACCAGTCTTCACGGCCAAACACCAGCACCTGGCCGGGCTCGGCAGACGCATACTCAGACAGGGTTTTTTGCATGGCCGGCGGTGTTCCCGGCAGTTTCAGATCGGTCTCCGTGGCAATGACGATTTGCGCGGCCTTGCTGATCATCACATTCACCCGGCAGCCGGCAGCCACCAGGCACTGCAGAAGTCGCAAACCGTACTGCGCGCCAGAGGCGCCGGTAAACGCCAGATTAATCATTCTGACTGTCGCCAGTGGAGAGGTCATAATTTTCGATGCTCAAGTTCTGCTATGAGTTTGCCGTGAATGCCGCCAAAGCCGCCGTTGCTCATGATAACGATATGGCTGGGACCGGACAGATTCGCCAAAACACGATCAATCAACGCTTCTACGGTCGATTCAACCCTGTGCTGCGCGGATTCCGGGTTGTCCTCCTGCCAGGCCGATACCAGCTCTGGCAACCAATCCGTATCACTGAGATTGGCCCAGTAAACCGTGTCTGCCAGAGCGGCACTCGGTAATAACGTGTGCTGGTGAACGCCCTGCTTCATGGTGTTGGATCGGGGTTCGATAAGGGCGATGACGGGCTCTTTACCGACCTGATTGCGCAGGCCGTCCAGGGTGGTCGCTATCGCCGTCGGGTGGTGAGCGAAATCGTCGTAAACCTTTACGCCATCAATGTCTGCCAGCAACTCCATACGGCGCTTCACCCCGGAGAACCGGCACAGGGCGGCGATCGCATGATCCGGTGTTACGCCTACATGCTTTGCCGCCGCAATCGCTGCCAAGGCATTGCGCACGTTATGCAGGCCGGTCTGGCGCCACTTCACCACCGCAACCGGTTGTTCGTGATGAATTACCATGAATTGGCTGCCATCGGCACTCAGCAGCTCCGCACGCCAGTCTGCCGGGCCCGGTATCTCGCTGCCAATCGCAGCGTTCTGAACCTGGCTCCAGCAGCCCATGGCCAGCGCCTTATCGAGGTGAGCATCCAGGCTCGGGCGAATAATCAGCCCCTGAGACGGAACGGTGCGCACCAGATGATGAAACTGACGTTCAATCGCTTCTACGTTTTCGAAGATGTCCGCATGATCAAACTCAAGGTTGTTCAGGATCAGAGTGTGAGGTCGGTAATGGACAAATTTGGAGCGCTTGTCGAAAAACGCGCTGTCGTATTCGTCGGCTTCTATGACGAAAAAATCGCTGTTTCCGAGACTGGCCGAAACCGGAAAGTCTTTCGGCACGCCGCCCACAAGATAACCCGGCGCAAGCCCGGCCTGTTCCAGAATCCAGAGCAACATAGCCGTGGTGGTGGTTTTGCCGTGGGTGCCCGCAACCGCTAAAACCCAACGATGCCGGAGCACTTCCCTGGCCAGCCACTCGGGGCCGGACATGTAATCGATGTTGCGGTTGAGCACCGCTTCCACCTCGGGGTTACCCCGGGACATGGCGTTGCCAATAAGTACCAGGTCAGGTTGAGGCTTGAGGTGGTCCGTACTGAAGCCTTCCATCAGGCTGATGCCCTGCGCCTCTAGCTGAGTACTCATGGGCGGATAAACGCCCTGATCGGAGCCGGTAACCGTGTGGCCAAGCTCCCTTGCCAGAACAGCCAGACTGCCCATAAACGTGCCACAGACTCCCAGAATATGAATGTGCATTCGCCAACCACCCTCTCCATTGAAACCCGACAAGCCTCCCGTATCCGCCCCACCTCGTCAAGAGCGACACTATTCGCATTTCCCGCCATGAAAATCGTCAGCATTTGTCGTATCATCTGCGCCATTGTCGAATCAGCAGGAGGCTCCACCCCGAGATGGCCATCAAGAACGCATTCTACGCTCAGTCCGGCGGTGTTACCGCCGTTATCAACGCCAGTGCCTGCGCGGTCATTCAGACCGCTCGAAAGCACCCGGACAAAATCGGCAAAGTTTTTGCCGGGCGCAACGGCATTCTGGGTGCCCTGCACGAAGAATTGATTGATACGAGTCTCGAAACCGATGAGGCCATTCACGCGTTGATTCACACCCCCGGCGGTGCGTTCGGGTCTTGTCGTCACAAGCTGAAAAATATTTCTGAAAACCGTCGGGAATATGAGCGCCTTATTGAAGTGTTCCGCGCCCACGACATCGGCTACTTCTTTTACAACGGTGGCGGGGACTCCCAGGACACGGCCTACAAAATTTCGCAGATTGGCGAGAAAATGGGCTATCCCATTACCTGCATCGGCATTCCCAAAACCGTCGACAACGACCTGCCCTTTACAGATTGCTGCCCGGGTTTTGGCTCCGTGGCCAAGTACATTGCCACCTCTACTCTGGAAGCCAGCCTGGATATCAAATCCATGTGCGAAACCTCCACCAAGGTATTCATTCTTGAAGTCATGGGGCGCCATGCCGGTTGGATTGCCGCTTCCGGTGGCCTTGCGGGACAAGGCGAAGGCGAACCACCGCACATTATCCTGTTTCCGGAAATTCCGTTTAACCGCGATGCGTTTCTGGCGCGCGTTGAGTTCTGCGTGAAAGAGTATGGCTACTGCGTAGTGGTCGCGTCTGAAGGCGCCCAATACGAAGACGGCCGTTTTCTGGCAGACGCCGGCGCAAAGGATGCCTTTGGCCACACCCAGCTCGGCGGCGTAGCACCGGCACTTGCGAACATGGTCAAACAAGCACTGGGACACAAATACCACTGGGCAGTTGCAGACTATCTCCAGCGCAGCGCCCGCCACATTGCCTCGGCAACCGACGTTGAGCAGGCTTATGCGGTTGGCAAGGCCGCCGTGGAAATGGCGTTGAACGGCAAACAGGCCGTTATGCCGATTATTGTGCGCGAGCAGGCAAAACCGTACCGCTGGACAATTGGCGAGGCCCCGCTGAGCGAAGTGGCCAACCAGGAAAAGAAAATGCCGATACATTTCATCACGGACGATGGTTTCGGAATCAC
>NZ_DRGY01000113.1 GCF_011049865.1 Marinobacter antarcticus
CCGTCGCTTCCCAATCGGTAATCTGTTGTTGCCAGAAGTGCACTTTTTCGGTTGCGGTCATGCTGAGTCCTCATGGAATAAGTGAGGAGATCAGTGTGTGCAATTGGAGAGCTTGGGTGTAGGTGCTGATTCTTTGGCGCTTACTCCGCACCAACTGGCGCTTTGGCCTGGCTGGGGTGGATGATGTCCGGGAGGAATCCCGCTACGTGGGGGCAGAAGCCATTGCCGATTACCGCCGTAGCCGGGAGTATTTCAGTGTTGATGGCGGATGGCGCCTGGCTGAGCGCAACGAGCGGCAGCTCCGCCTGCTGGCGGGGTATCGCTACGAGGCGTTCGGATTTCAGTCGTTACCTGATCAGCCTGCCCTGGATGTGTTGCCGGATGATCGAACCCTGAGCTATCCATGGATTGGTTTTGATTACCGCCAGAACCGTTTTCGTGAGATGACCAACCTGACTCGTTTACAGCGGGTTGAAGACGTCCGTGATGGCTTTGTGTGGCGTACGGAACTTGGCTATTCAGGCACCGGGTTGGGGGCCACTGAAGATCGGGTTGTTCTGAACATGAGTTTTCAGGACTCGTTGCTGGCGACGGAAACCAACTACGCCAGTTATGGTCTGGAGCAGAGTGGCACGTATCGGCTTGATCAAGACCGCGTCGAAAACCTCCTTGGCACCCTCAGCCTGGAGTACTTTCACGGTGGGTCCGTTCGTTGGACCGGCTGGTACACGAGTCTTGCCTTTACCGCTGCTCGTAACCTGACCGCCGACCAACAACTGTTGATAGGAGGTGAAAACGGGCTTCGTGGCTATCCCAGTGAATACCAGCAAGGGGACCGAAGGGTTTTGTGGACACTCGAACGCCGGTACTTCCCCGACTGGCATCCTTTCAAGTTGTTTCGGATGGGCGGGGTGGTGTTCGTTGATGCTGGCCGCGCCTGGTTTGCTGACGGTCAGAGTAACGGGCCGGACGGTGGTGTGTTGAGGGATGTTGGGGTTGGCTTGAGGTTGGCATCCAGCAGAGTTGAAGTACAGAGAATGTTGCACTTTGATCTGGCGTTTCCCCTGGATGGGGATGACAGCATTGATGCTTTACAGGTGTTGCTGCGGGGGAGGAGCCGGTTCTGAGCGGGTTATTGCCCTTGTCGCGGCTGCAGGCTGTACTGGGGATTCTTGAAGTAATGGTCATACCGGCCGCTGTCGCGGAACGCCTGCAGTCTATCGTTGAAACGTTCTGCCAGTTGCACGGTGTCTGGTCGTGTTTTTGGAAACAACACGAAACTTTCGTTCTCGAGAAGAGGGCGGGGGTGGTGGGTAATGCGGCTGGCTTCCTCCGGGTCAAGTTCACGACGCAAGCAAAATGTGATAGCCCACGTTGATCTCTTCGGGGAACGCATCGATGCGGTCGAACAGGAGCCTGCGGAAATTCAGCACGGTACTGGCGACCCATTCAATGCTAAGCAGATCATCCTCTATCGCTTGGTCGAAAGCCGAACCGTAACTGTAGCCAATGCTGCCACGGAGTCTGAGGTCAGACAGGTCCTCCACCGAAGACCAACTGACCGGCTGGTCTTTCAGGTGAAAAACCACGAAGCGTTCTTTGAGGACCGGGTCGCTGAAGGTGAATTCCTGCTCACGTTCCTCCGCATGCATCCATACCGCCGTGGCATCGTGTTTGCCCATTGCGGCTTCATAGTAAGCTCGCTTCCAGGGGAGGAAGTGGTAGGAGACCGTAAAGCCTTCCTCGGCAAACACATCTCGCAGCAATTGGGCGACAATCCCCTGATCGGGTGCCTCCTGATCAAAATACGGCGGCCAGTCACCAACCGCTATGCTCAGGTGTTGTGTATCATCTGCGGTGACTGTCTCAATCCATGTAAACAGCGATACCAGCAGCATGGTCAGGTATCGTTTCATTTCCAGGCTCCGGGAGTTGCCCACGAATAAGCCATTGGCCGGGAAGCAGGCGATTATCTATGAAAATAGCAGCCTTCTTCGGGGTTTCCCAGTTTTAATCCGTGCGTTCTGCGAAGGGTCTTCTGGCGTGCAAAGCAGTGGCCTCGAGTCTCTCTTGGGGGGCAGCTATAAGCAGAGGTAATAGACTCTTGCTTATAGCTGCTCCCAGCTTGCGTGATGTTCGCTATTTGCTGCGGTCTGCGGATGACCGCGAACGAATCCTGGCAAGAACCTGTTCGCCACTACTCTTTCCGTTGCTGATGCCGGCGGCTTTCAGTTTCGAGTCCAGGGTTTCGTCCTCCTGTTCCCGGTCCAGCTCTGTCAACGCCGCCTCGATATCCTCCGCTTCGGCCTGTCTTGCCTGAATGCGGGAAACGGATTGATTGAGGTCTTCCATATGACTGCTCAGCCCCCGGGCGTGCCCGCGGAGTTGGCGGTTAATCTGCTCTGCGTGGCGGTTGGCCCTGGCCAGCCGGAGTTCACTGTGGAAATGCTTGAGCGCCCGGCCAGAGTCCCGCAGCTGTTTGCGCAACCGGTTTTCCTGCTGCTGCAGCTTGTCGTGCTGCTGTTGCTGGCGCTCAAGAAGTGGCTCATCTTCGGCGATCAGGTTGGCCAATTCCAGCGCCAGCTCTTCCTCATTCTTCTCCAGCGCTTCGGTTACCTGATGCTCCCGTTTGTCGATGGTGGCCCTCAGGTGTTCGTTGTCCCTGGCCAGCCGGGTTTTTTCCGCCATCAGGCAGGCGAGTTCCCGCTTGGAGCGGGCGATGGCCTGTTCTGCATCGCGCAGCTCCTGTTCGAATATCCGGATACCGTTGGCATCCACCAGTTTTGCTACCGGCTCCTGGGCCGATGCCCGGAACAGGGTGTCCAGTTTGCGCCAGATGCTCATGGTGTTACTCCCCGTATTCTTTCAGCAGTTGATGGGTGCGTGCCTCGGATATGCGGTTGACGATGCGCTGGTGCTCGTGTTCGTCGCGGATGGTTTTTGAAAGCGTGATGGTGGTGCTAACCAGAAACAGGGCGCTGATGGCCATGTAGCCTTTGAGCACCAGATCCACCGGTGCCAACACCACGCCGGCGGCGGCCGCAAAAAGCGCGATAGCAAAGGAAACCTTCACAAAGAATACCCACCCGGCGGAATTGCTTTTGAGTTCGCTGTCCATGATTGACTCCTGATGACGTTGTTGTTGGAACGGCTCCACTGTGCGTGAACCAGGGAGGGTGGGCGAGGTTTTCTATAAAGGTAGTGCTGTCCTATACATCGGGTATCGTATATTGATACGTTTGGCTGAATGGCTGGTAAGAAAGGGGGCGGTTATGGCGCAAACCAGCGCGATTGTCGGTGAATTGAAACGTCAGCTCAGGGCACACGGGCTGACCTACCAGGATGTGGCACAGGCGCTGGCGTTGTCAGAAGCCAGTGTGAAACGGTTATTTTCAGATCGTCAGTTCTCCTTGAAGCGCCTGGACCAGGTATGTGGGCTGATGGGGATGGAGATCACCGATCTGGTTCGCAAGCTGGCCCCCGAGCCCAGGGTTGAACAACTGAGCGAAGAACAGGAACGGGAGCTGGTGTCTGACCTGCGTCTGTTGCTGGTGGCGGTGTGCACCATGAACCGTTGGCAGTTTGGCGAGATACTCCAGAATTATCGGATAGAGGAGCCGGAGTTAATCCGCTATCTGGCACGGCTTGATCGCATGGGACTGGTGGAGTTGTTGCCCGGTAACCGAATCAAATTACTGGTCAGCCACGACTTCGCCTGGCAACCCCGGGGGCCAATCCAGCGTTTTTTTGAAACGGAAGTTCAGCAGGATTTCCTGAAATGTCGATTCCACCAGCCGGGTGAGATGCGGCTTTTTGTAAGCGGTATGCTGTCGCCCCAATCGAACGAATCCGTGCAACAGAAACTGAAACGCCTGGCCCTTGAGTTTCGTCATTGCCATGAGGAAGACCTGGCCCTGCCATTAGAACAGCGTTTCGGAGTCAGCTTGCTGATGGCCATGCGGCCGTGGGAGATTGACGCCTTCGCAAGCCTCCGGCGGCCAGAGGCGAGGAAGGCGTATCCCGGTGTTACACGGAATTAGACACTGACTCCTCCCTCATCGGCGGCTGCGTCGAGCAGTTGCTGCGTTGTCGGGTGGACAATCCGGATGAACGCAAATGGAGGGCAGTCTTCGATTACCTCGTTATTGCGATCGACGCATGCGTCTACCCGGCCATTTGCATTGAGGCGCCAACGTCGGCGGCCAACGGTGTGAGCTACGCCAGACAGATCACGGGTGTTGCCACCAAGGGTTTCGATGTAATCGGTCCCGTCATCAGAGAAACGCCGGACGACTACATCGGTGTGGGAATGCCCGGTTGGCGTTCCTTTGATGGCGTATTCGCCGCTGGCTTTCTTTTCGATGAACTGGCTCTCCAGCCCGGCCAATGTGAGATTGGCGCAAGGGGTCTCGTTCCAGGGCTTGCAGAGGATGTCGCCGACCTGAGGTGACAGGTCTTCTGCTTTGTAAAGCCAGAACGGCCTGTCCAGATCCCGGTTCTTTCGGTTCACCAGTGCCTCAACAATGTAGGTCATGTGCCGGATGCTGGGACTGAACCCATGGCTGGGCGTTACCCCGGCGTTCTTGACGACGTAGGAAATAAACGCGGCACTCCAGGCGGCTTCATTGTCTCGCGAGTCCTCCGCGAACTGATCCACGGCCCACTGGCCAATGGCTCCGAAGTAATCCTGGAGCTTCGCCAATTCAGTACCTTCTTGCTTCTTGGTTCCGTCGTCGTTGGTCCAGGCGGTTTCCTCCGCTTCCGCGTTGGCAACGATGTCCCGTTTCCAGGCGGTGCCGCGGTTATAGCGCTCAATAATCTTTTGGTTCGCCAGAGACCGTTCGAGGGCTTCAACGTCAGCATCTGGCCGGAACGATGCGAGCTGCAAACCCTTGCCCACACTCACCGTGCGAATGCCGCCAGCGTCTTGCTCGGTGACAGACACATCCCGATCTTTACCGAATTGCTCAACGATGGATTTGGCGCGGTCAGAGACGCCATCGGCGGCTTTCTGCCCCATTTGCTCTGCCTGTTTGCGCAAGGCCGCTTCGCCATCCTGTTTTGACATGGATCCCTTTTCAACGGCGCGGTCTATGGCGGCGCGTTTCTTGTCAAAGTTTGCGCCTGCATCCTTTTCTGCCTGTAGTTCCGCCAGTCGGGTCTGTAATGCAAAGCCGCCGAACTGACCGGCCAGGTTGGCCGCCGAATTCAGCGCACCCAAAGCGTTCTTCTGGGTGCCCTCAAGGCCAGCCATGTCGCGGAAGGCGTTGCTGTTTTCCACGGCTCCCAGAATGTCGCCAAAGCCCTGAGGGGCTGGTGCGGCAGGTGCATTCTGCAGGTTAATGATGGAATCTGGCATGTTGGTGGGGGTCATGTCTTGCGGTTGGCTACGGCGAGAATCAAAGAAGTTGCCGGGGAAGTCGGCCAGGGCCGGGTCTTCATCTTTCAGCACCCAGTCGGTTGAGCCTTCATGCTCTTCACAGGCGTTGCATTCGTCCATGATGGCCTGCGCGTAAAGGCCATCGGTGGGCAGGCTGATTCGCATGGGCATGGCCGGCGCGCCTTCACCCTTGTAATAGCGGAAGGCATCTTCATAGCTTTCATGGCCGTTGATGCCCAGGAACGCGCCAGCGGCTACCTTGAACACCAGTGTGTTGCCCATGATGGCAATGGGTTCACGTTCAACCACGGAGGCGATCGAGCGACCGTCGCTGGGGGATATGGCGAAGCCGTCCAGGAGCATGTACAGCTCGTCCCTGTCCATGGTCCACCAGATCACCTTATGGTAGTAGTGCAGGTTGTCGTTAATGTGTTCCAGTAACTTGCGGTTCGCTTTCTCGGCTTCCAGCCGCATATTTTGCTCTTCCCAGTTAGACGGCCGGAAAGACAGCGTGGCGCTCTCGCTCGGGGCCGGGCGATCGGTTTCGTTGTCATCCCAGGCGGGAGGGGAGATCAGGTCATCCGTACCCCGTGGTGAGCTGATACGCCGCTCGTAATGGCTGGTGTGAAAATGAATGTTCGCACTGGTCACATTTGCCACGGAACCTTTGGGTAGGTGCTCGGTGGCGGAAAGAATCAGCTTGGCGATATCCTCCCGTTTGTTCCCGGCCAGGGCCTCCGATGGCACGTTGAAATCAACTCGCACCGTGCGGTTGAACCGGTATTCGCCCACCAGGGTGAAATCGGTGCCTTCGAGTTCGCCGTTCTGGCTGTCCAGGCGCAGTCGGTCAACCCATCGCCGTGCCATCGCCGGTGCGATTTCCCGCTGAAAATAGGCATCCCGCTGGGAGGCAGAGAAGCCACGGATGCGGGCCACAATCTGGCCTACCGGTATGGGAAGGATGTTGGCGTAGGCCTGCCACACCCGCGTGGTGATTTTCTCGCCGACGGCACCTTCTGCGCTTAGCTGGTCGTCGATCTGATCCGATACCACCTCGTCTCGCGGGCGCTCAATGCCCAGTTTGATGTAAATGGTTCCTGTCAGGCTTTCCAGGGGTTGGGCCTTGCGGGGGCCGGCTGGAACATCGGATCCCTGCCAATGGTTCTGGATGTCCTCGGTGTATTTCAGTGCCCAGCGCAGGTCGCGTTTTTGCAGGTAACGCTCGAACACATCGCGCCAGCGAATCACACGGGAAAAGGTAAAAGGCCGAATCGCGAAGGGCACAAACAGGCATTCGCGCACGCCGGCGAGCACAGTGTCTACGCGGATATGTCGAAGAATCTCATGGTAGATGACGGTCAGGGAGTGGCAGTAGTTGGGGTTGCGAACCACCTCGGAAACGCCTTCAATCGATTCGTCCTGGCTGACTTCGTTCACCACTGTGGATTCGTATTGGCGCAACGAGTCACCGAACTGGCGGATGGCGTCTCTCAGGCTTTGTTCCTCTGCTGCCGACACGCTGCGGCCACCCTGTTGCCAGCTGCTGGAACTGGCCCGGCCATGGGCAGCACCACCACCAATCACCACCGGGCCGAGCGCAAATCCGATGCCACCTGCCACACCGGTGGTTTTGGAACTGCTGCCGCCCTTGCTCCATTCGTTCAGGTTGGAGCGAACGGCGTTGTGGTAATCCCGGTCGCTGAACGTGCTTTGGGCAACCTCTTCCGCAAACTGGCTGGTCTCGCGCCGGATGCTCGCTTCGCGGCGTCGCCAATCCAGTTTCACAATCCGGCGGGTTTGCCGTGGTGCCAGGGTAAGGGTATGCGCCACATCGCCCAGGGAATAGCCGTTGGATCGCCACTGCACTCGCCATTCCATGATGTGGCCACCCGCCACGGAAAGAGCCTGATATTTGGTGGTGTCGCCGTCCCAGTCGATGGGGTTTCGGGCGCTCACAGGTTGCCGCTTGTTCAGCCAGGGGAGTTTGGGCAGTGGCAGGAAATCAATGGCTTTAATGGGCGGCATGAATACGCCGGGGTTTTTGGGCAGGAAACGCTGCAGACTGGCAGTGTCAATGGCGAACCTGGTCCGGGTAACGCTGGCGGCCTCACTGTCCGGTTGTTCGCTGGCCACCATGGCGGTGGACATCATTCGGAACTCATTGGCATCCCTGGGGGCGATCAGTCCCCGGTAATCCGGTTTGGTGTTAGAGGTGGATTCGATCTCAGGCTGCTCCACCCGGAAGACGGTCTGGAAACGGCGTTCGCCCAGAATGCGGGCCGGGTTGCTGAAAGGCCGACAAAATGAGCCGGGGTCGTCGCTGAACAGGTCCGGATCGTTCAGCAGGCTGTCTTCGTCCATGTTCAGGGGCGGATGACCATTATTGCAGCACGAACCCTTACCGTGCTCCTGGCCATCGCTCACCGGATCTTGCCAGGGCAGCATAATGCGGAGGTCCCGCAAAGGGGTATAAACGGAGCCGTCGGACTGGTAACCGACAATCAACTTTGGCCCGTTCAACACCCAGATCCAGCCATTGGCTTCGGTGCCGACGTTGAAGGGACGCTTTATATGAAAACTGCCATCGAATTTGAGATCTGCGCCTGTCAGTGACAATGCCCCGAGATGGCCAGCCGTGTGGGTATCCAGAGCTACTTCGGCTGAACGGGCGTTGGTGCCGTTGTCAGCGTTTTGTGCCAGCAGACTGGAAATCGCCTGATATTTTGCCTCGGTATCGATCAGATCGACACTCAGTGAATAGTCATCGAACCTGCGGTCGACCTGGCCAAGCGTGACAAAACGGCCGGATCGTTCCAGCACCGGTTGCTGCTCCGGGTTGTTGCGCTCAAGGGCATGCTTCAGGGACTCTGCAGGAATGACGAGGGTGACGGGCTCCCCCTTCTTGCCGGGCCCGGTATCAATCTCGCCCAGGTCTGCCAGCTCCTGGCCCTGTCGGCTTTCCAGTCGCGCGTGGATGGGCTTGCTCAGGAGGACGGGTTCGAGTTTGCTTTCTGCACTGGCATGGCGATCGAGTCTGATAATGTCGCTGGCAGGATGACTATCATTCTGCTTGTCTTCGGTCTGGATCGAGATCTCGTAGCTGACACGGACCTGAAGCGATTCAGCGTCTGCGCTGTTGATGGCCTTTTCGGGTTCAATCCTTAACCACAGTTGATTGGGCATGATGTGTCCTTTCGGTTGATTGTGCATCCTGGTGGGCCCCCTGTCGGGCGGGCGATGCAGACAATACAACCGGTGCCGCTGGACGTTTCCCTGCGGCAAGACAACCTTGTCGTTCAGTTCCTCAGCATACGGCCAGATATCGAAGCAAGGCGACCGTGGATGCATGGCTTTCCGTACAAACAAACAACCAGATTACAGCTGCTGGTTGACGACTTCAGTGGCAAGTGTTGTGTTGGACTTGGAATTTGTAAACGTTGAACCGGGATTTTTTTGTAACGATTCCCTGTCGGAAAATACGTTGTGTCGTCATGGCTTACATGACTTTTTCGGTGGAGTGGTGGATTCAGGCTGCCACGATGCGGTTCCTGCCTTGGTGTTTCGCCTCGTACAGGCGCTGATCCACAAGCTCCAGAAAGTCAGTGAGTGAATCATTTCTCGCTGGAGTGATTGTGCCGACGCCGATGCTTAGCGTGACCAGCTGGCTTGCGCTATTGTTCCCATGGGCAATCTGTTCTCGCAGGAGATGTTGGTGGCACCGCTCGGCAACTTTCAGTGCTGCCGCAGGATTGGTTTCCGGCAGAACGATGACAAACTCCTCGCCACCAAAACGGGCAACAAAGTCCTTAGAACGCGTTGCAGCACCCATGAGCACTTTGGCTATACGTTTAAGGCACTCATCCCCTTGCAAGTGACCATGAAGATCGTTGTATTGCTTGAAGTTATCGATATCCAAAAGCAGCACCGAGAGAGGTTGATGATTTCTCAGGGCACTATGCCAGGCCTCGTCCATGAATGAATCAAACATTCGGCGATTCGCTACGCCGGTGAGGCCGTCCTGGAATGAATATTCCTCGAGCTTTTTTTGCAAGGCCACGACTTTTTCTTCGGTTTTCTTGCGCTCGCTGATGTCGAACATGAAACCGATCAACGCTTCGACCTCTCCATTCTCATCGCGGGAAACATGCACCACATCCCGAATCCAGACGTAGTGACCATCTTTGTGCAGTGCCCGATAGTCAGCTTCGTGATCGATGCCGGACTTGGATTGAGCGACACAGAAATCCACGACCCAGCCCTGGTCATCCGGGTGCATGCGGGTGGCCCAATCTTCCACGCTCTGCCAGCTTTCCGGTGTCCAGCCCAGTAGCGCCTCGATCTGGGGGCCGATATAGGCGAACTTCATGGTTTTCCAGTCGATCTTCCAGGGTATGGCCCTGGTAGACTCCAGCAGGGTTTTGTAGACCGAGCTGTCGGTGGCCAGTTCTTCAGGTTTGTTTTTCAAGACCGTACCTCCAGGCTAGGCTACTCTGGGTGGAGTCTTCGGTGGATGGATTCGAGAGCATGGGATATGTCGCAGTATAGGGCATTGGCGTCTGGAGGGAAGCTACTCTTCGGTGGATAAATTATACCCCGTTCATTTTGCGGCCATATTGCTTGAACCCCCGGTTCTACTGGGCTCAGGCCGGCTATCCTTGCGCTACGCACAAAGTTATCCACAGATTCTGTGCGTAACCTTGGGTGATGCATGACGAAGCCGCTTGGGGTAGGCTGCCTGCATGTCTATCACCCGGCGTTGTCGCCGCATAAACGGAAAGCGTTAATGAAGTTCCCCATTGTTACGGTTGCCATGGTGTCTGTTGCCCTCGTCTACGTTTTCTGGGGCCAGACCCAGGAATCCTCTGAGAGGATTCGAACCTCTGACCTCTGCCTCCGGAGGGCGCCGATTGGGGTCGGTTTGGAGTGAGGTCGGTGGGTCTAAATCGTTGTTCGTCAGTAACTTGCAGGCTGGGCGGAAGTTCAAAAAAGTTCTGTTAACACCGCTAGTTACACGTTTTATCCCAAGTTTTGGCACGCATTTGTCAGGTTTGAGATGGCTCTACCTGGACAGAATGACCACTGCCCCAGCTGCTTAATTTCTAGCTTTACAGTTTACTATGCGAACTTCAAGCTCAAAAAAAGTGTCTGGTTTTGATTGTCCAGAATCGGACAGCAGTCCAGCGGGAAGTCCGAGAGCCCGCCTGTAGAAAGCTATATGTTGCGCGAGAGTATCACCCATCGGCACTCGTTAACAGTCAAGGCTTGGCCGCACCAGAGTTTATCGCGAATAACGGGGGATGATTCGGCTAATCACAGAGCTGACACTCGGGGAGATTGGAATAAAGTGTAGTAATTCAGACTACCGACAGCTAAAGAGCCGGTATCTGTCGGTCGATTGACTACGCTGGACTTTTCCAAGTAATCGGGTGTTCTTATCTCAGTCCGGCGGCACGTTAATCCGGAGGAGCTGACCGCGTCGATGGGAGGAACTCGAAAAACGGAGGAAAGCCACTTAGTCTGCACATCTGGATTGAGTGGCCGTTGTAACAGGTCTGACCCGACATTAGGCCTGCTCATTACTTTTAGTTTCAACCGGAGAGACTGGATTTGAGTCGTCGCTGCGAATGTGCTTTCCTGCTGTCTTTCGCTATGAGTGTTTTCCCAACCAGCCTGAAGGCAGAGGTTGTTAACCTGTCCTGGGATAACGACCTGCTTACCGGAACCGATCGTGGCTATACAAACGGGGTACGCTTGTCGTATCTGACGGACACTGCTGACGAGAACGATGGAAAGCCGGCAAGATTTGCCCGGGTTCTGCGTGATGAGCTGCACTTTCTGCCAGGTATTGGGACTGCCGATTCAAAGCAGGCGGTAAGCCTGAGTTTGCGGCAATTGATGGTTACGCCTGAAGATATTACGGTTGAAGGTCCGCAGTTCGACGACATTCCCTATGCCGGCCACCTGTCGCTCAGCGGCACACTATGGAGCTGGAACGCCGATACGATTACCGGCTTTGGTGCTCACATTGGTGTTATTGGGCCCGAAAGCGGTGCCGAGTCGGTTCAGAAATGGGTGCACAAAGCCACGGGAAGCGACAAGTCGCAAGGGTGGGGTAATCAGCTTGGAACCGATGTGGTGGGTGGCATTCAGGCTGCGCATGGCCGAAAACTCCTGCAACTCGGGCAGGGCGGCAACATTGAACAGCGTGTGTCGGTGATCGGATCCGGACTACTGTCGAGTTTTCGAACCTCCGCTAAAACTGGGTTGGTCTGGCAGCTTGGCAGACACCTTCCTATAAATTTTGTGCCGGACTACGCTGGTACCTCCTCAACCATCGCTTTGCCGGGCTCGTTCAAGGATTGGGGCAGTAGCTGGTCCGTGTATGTGGGGCTGGGTGTGGAGTATGTAGGCTATTCCTACATCGACGACAATGCCGGGGCTTATCGTTTTGACGAAGGGCCGCTGATTGGTCGGCTTGGTCTGGGCGCTACCTGGCAGTGGGATCACCTGCTGGCCGCGGTCACATTGCGTGCCTCGACCAGCGAAGACGAGCGCCATAAAGACAACTTCAGCTTTGGAACACTGTCAGTTTCTTGGGCAATATAGAAAGGTCGGTTTTGACCGTTGCTTACGGGATGTGGTGGCGCTTGTTCCCGCTGTTTAAACAAAAGCGGACGTTCGAATCTGGGCTTTCCTCCAGAGCCTCCAAGCTAATCACCGCGATTTCATCTAGTAAGATTGACGGAGCAAATTGCAGACGCTGGATGATTACATGGCAAAGATGGCCATGCTCGGGTAAGCTTTCGTTTTATCAATTTTTGTGCAGAGGCATTGATGGTTCAAAATCAGTAGTAATGACGCGGTCAAATTCCTGCCATGATAAAGCGCACTGCCTAATAGCTGTTAAAAAGGTCTGATGATTCCGTTCTGTTTAAGGAAAATATGCCAAACCATAGATTAAAAATAGCTGGCAAATCAGTAAATCTACACGGCGCCCTAGTTGACCCGAACTTTAGGGCTCCCCGAGTTCTATGCAATGACCCATGGGATTTTGTTTCGCTTTGGCTGAAGAGAGAGCATAAAGACGAGGCTTCATTTTATTGGGAGCAAGCGAGGTACTTCTATGACGCAACGAAATCGCTCCCTGATATGTCCTCGCCTCTAACATCATATTATTGTTTTCTGAACGCTGCCAAGGCGCTTCTGACCGCGTCGGGCCAGAACTTCAAAGAGAACCATGGTGTCGGAGGGCGAACAAAGGGGAACAGGCGGGCGCTGGATAACGAGGTTGTAGATTTTCAAGGTGGCGGAATTCTGCCAGCGCTGTGCAAATTCCTTGGCGAGCCGGATAACGCAGGTAAAGATTTCACGTTGAAGGATCTTTTTTGGCAAATACCATTTATACATAGGGCTTTTTGTCTTACATATAAGGGATCTACGGAGTTGTTTATCCCATTAGTTAAAACGCGCTTTATGCGGAAAGACGGATCAAAAGAGGCTTGGTTTCAATCCGAAATTGATAAGCGTTATATAAGTTCTCACACTAAAGATAATGTCAGGCCTGGCTTCGAGCTTTTCGAGAACAATGGCACCTATGAAATTCGAAGAAAGAGGCGTTTTAAATGGTCAGGCCGAGACATAGAGGACAGCCTCAGGAATTTCGAAATTTATCACAAGCAAATAAGGCGGCGAATTGTACCAATATATGCTTCTGGGAATAGGTGGTATTTAAAAAAATCAGTAAAGGGCCATGATAAAATTATGAATTCGCAGCTAGTTCTTATTTTCGCTGCGATGCATCGCTTAAGCGAACTTAGCCGATATGATCCAATTTTATTTGGCGGCCATTTCAAGGTTAACCATAACTGGTTGTTGTCAGAATTCATTAAGAGTGCACCGAATCAGTTCGTTTATGGAGTAGCTTCAGAAATCACTGGTTTGGAGTTTATCAAGCCCGATGCATTCTAGGTTTTCTAGCAAGTTGCTGCACTCGGAAAAATTACTTTCTGCGCTTCTAATTTCCCGGTGAGCAAAGCGTTTTATAAGATTCCTGTGGTAACGAAGCCAAAGAAGGATATCTATGATTATTCAAAGGTATATGGACCTTCCCAGGTTTTTAGGCCTTGTTCAGACAAGGTCACTCTATCTCTCAAAAATGTCGGCCTTTGAGGACGCATTAGAAGGTGGGTTGACGGTTGACGATTTCTTCAAGACATCGAATGCCCCTGCGCTCATTGATTTGGCCATGACTGATATATGGCCTAGGGCCGCCGAACCTGCTGATGAGCGAGACTGTCGGCTTGAGAGCTCAAAATCAGCTCAAAGCGAAATTATGGATAGGCAATTTTCAACTCCGTTTGGATCTTATCCTCGCGATGATGCAGAGCGATTATTTCCGGCCTGCAGAGAATGGATATATGTTAGTTGCTGGCATCACTCAGAGCATGAGTGCTCGGCGATGTGGCAGCTATACGGTCGTGACAAAAACTCAGTGTGTATCTTTTCAACTGATGAACAATTAAAAGCCGCCATAGCTCTGGATAGCTCATGTGACAGGCTCGAAATTAAGCAAGTAAATTATATTTGTCACATCAACGATAGTTTCTCTGCCAGCCCTCTAGATCCATTCCTAGCCAAATCAAAGCCATATGCTTTTGAACGTGAGACTAGAGTTGTGGCTTGGAATTCTGGGATAGATTTATCGACGTCGCCGAAAAACGAGAAATCGGGTCTTTTACTCAAAGTCAATCTAGGAAAAATGATCCAAAAAGTGGTTGTTTCACCACGTGCAGATCGTTGGTTTAAAGAGATAGTGAAAAATCTATGTGAAGAAGCTCTGTTGAATGTCGAAGTCGAAGATTCCGTAATCCGAATGGAGCCGGTGTCCGACATTTATCAGGCAATGGCTTATAACCAATCACGGAATCTAGAGACGTGAGACGCGCCGCTTGGTTTTCGCGTTACTGTCCGACGCGAATGTTCGCTATGCGACCTTTGTACCCTTTTCGAACCTCATTTTGGGAAGCCTGAATCTTTTACTGCGAGCTTGCCACAATAAGTTACCAACTATATTGTGATGGATGTGGGCTTTATTCTCGGCGATCGCCTCAAAAGTTACCAACTTTATTTATTTCTAACGATTGCGTGGTACCAAAAAGTAACGCTTCAAAAGATGATTTGTTACCAACTTTATTATTATCCTACAGCTCCCTTGCAACATGCCAACAGAGGGACCTGTGCAGTGACCAGGTCCTGGCCGTTCAGGCTTCTTGGATAGGGGCGCCGCCCGGCTTCCGGGCGACGGATACATCGGTGCGGGTCAGTCGGTGCTCAGGTCGGCCTCGACAATGAACAGTCGATTACCATCTACGGTATTGGGGTCCAGCATCTTCTGCTCCAGTTCACCACTGGTGGCCCAGGTGGCGAAGTCATCGTCATTCAGCACCCCCAGGTGCTGGTCGTCAATCACCCACAAGCCTTCCATCTTATCGTGCGGGTAGTCTACTTCGGCGACCATATCTACCACAAGGGACTTGCTGACCGGCGCGATCCCGGCGCTGGCCAGGGCACTCCAACCCTGTTCCAGAACGACCTCCTCCAGGGTTTTCCCAGACAATGTCAGGCCGAGCTCCGCATCCTGTTCAACGTCGCCACTGGCTGCAATGGTTTCCAGATTGGTTCCGGAGGCAAGATCAATGCGGTAGACCTGCTTTTGCGCATCCGGCGCTGCTGCTTCAGCACCATTGGGGCCGCCATAGAGAAAGCTGCCATCGCGCTCGATCACCAGAAACTGAGTGGCGCTCAGGGCGACAATCTCGGAGTTCGAATTCTGGGTCTTTTCCTGGCGGTAGAGGTACTGCCCGATGTCGCCGGACTCCAGGTTGACGGTCACGATGCGGGTAATGTCCAGGTCCTTCACGGCACTGCCGGGGTTATACATGGTGGACTGCATGATGCCCACCAGGGTTTTCTCATCCGGCGTAACGGCCAGACCTTCCATCCCCCGGTTGGCGCGACGGTTGCCGAATTCGGCCGGCAGAGTCAGGTCAACCCGGTCATCGTTGGTGAAGGGGTTAATACGGCCGATCTCCCGGCCCTCGGCATCGAAATGAACGATATGGGGGCCATACTCATCGCTGACCCAGAAGGTGCCGTCCGACAGGGCCACCAGACCTTCCCCGTCCAAGCCATAGTCATCAAGCGCAAACGGATTGGTGGTCTCATCGTAGGGCTGGCCGTCATCCTCAAGTATGGGCTGGCCGTCGGCGTGGTACGGCGTTTCACCGGTTCCACCCAGGGCGGAACTGTTGGGCAGGCCGGTAATCGGGGACCCATCGGGGCGCTTCAGCAGGATCGTATCAACTTGCTCGATCATACCGTCCGCCTGGACTTCGAACAGCGCAATACGGGGGGTATAGTCCGGTGTCGGGAATATCTTGCCTTTACCCTGGTCGCCCGTGAACGTGGCATTGGGCCCCCGGTCGGTCAGGGCGTAAAAACGGTTTGCATCCGAGGGGTGGGCCGTCATCGCCGAACCGAAACCGCCGTTACGAATTTCAAACGGCTGCTGGGATTTGCCGTCAATCAGGTCATCCCTCAGCACGTTATAGGGCAGGAACACACCTTCCGCCGGATAGCTGTCAAATACGGAAGCGTTGTTGGTGTTATCGTCGCTGTCGCTGCAACCCACCAGCAGGGAAGACGCCACCAGGGATGCCAGGAGCAGTTTATGTTTGTTCATCGACTTCATTCTCTATTTCCTTCATCGCGTAAAGATTACAAAAGGGCGCTCAGGCCCCCGGGCCAGGTATCACTTGCAGAATGCGGGATTAAAACCGTAGACGAAGGCCGTCTTGGTCTGGGAATCGGGGGCAACCCACGGGGACAGGGATTTGAGCGCCTCAAAAGACTTGGCCGCCCGATTGACCACCTTGCGTGTGTAATCGGCGGATCCGTCCTCATAGCGGAATGACAGTTCGGCGACCAGCGGCGACTGGGCGCCCAACGGCACCCCTTGGTACCAGAGGGTCACGCTGATCTCGGCGTCGTGCTGGCCCAGGTCGATCTCCACTCCGCGGTAGACATGTTCACGGATCACCAGGTTGCCTACCAGTGACAGGGGCTGGTCATCCGGTAGACCGTAATCATCCTCAAAGCCGGGAAAATGATGATTGATGTCCTTTATTTCGTTCAGGTTCCGTGAATTTGGGGCCTTGGTGGAATGGCCGTACACTACCTTGAACGGCTCGGTGGAAGTGGCTCCGATATCGGATTCCAGCTTGGTCTCGGCACCGGAGGTAGACGACGATACGTCTTCAAAGTCTGAAATATAGCGGTCGCGACTGCGGAACTTGAGAGTGACTTCCGACTGGCCACTTTCCACGCGATCGCGGAAGGAATAGCCCATTTGGCGGAGCTGGCAGGAACCCTGAACGTCAAAGAAGCGCACGTCCCGCTGCTTGTCCAGGGAGGCACTGCCGGAGACGTCACGGGCAATGGCCGACTCGATTTCAGTCTCGGCCAGTGCCAGAAGCTGTCCCACCGAAACCGCTTCGTTCTGGTAGGTGAACTGGCTGGCATCCAGCATCAGCTTGTACTCGCGGGAAATGACATCGGGATTGGCCTGCACCAGTGTACTGAGCAGGATGGCGACCAACAGGACCATGGGGCGGCGCCAGACTGTCATAACTTACTCCTTAATATGTAACCAAGCCAACAACCTGGCAGGAGCCCAACTCTAGCGAGCAAACATGACAGGTCCGATACCGTTGTATGACGACTTCATGATCACTTCATGACACACCTTGAGACACACCGACATGAATACTACCGCTACGGCCACCCGCTACAGGGTGCCTACGTGTTGCTCATCGGACGAGTTGATTAAGCCAACGGACAATGGCGCTCTCAGTCACACCTAATGACATTCTGGCCTGGGGAATGGTGTAACCTTGATCCAGCACCAGGCTGGCTGCATGCGTTGGTACTCTCGTGTGACGAAAAGAGTCAGGTACAAGCGTTGGACCGGACTCAGCCGGGTCTCCCCCTGAAGAAGGGACGAGCACAAACCATGACTCATGATTACAAACGTCATGGCACAACCACTTTGTTTGCCGCACTCAATGTGTTGGACGGGACAGTGATCGGGCAATGCCAGCAAAGGCACCGCCACATTGAGTGGCTGAAGTTCCTGCGCCAGATTAATCGTGAGACACCGAAGGACAAGGAGCTGCACCTGATCTGCGATAACTATGCGACACACAAGCATCCCGCAGTCCGGGAACGGCTGTATAAGCACCCGAGGTTCCACCTACATTTCACGCCCACCTCAGCCTCATGGCTCAATATGGTTGAACGATTTTTCGTGATCTGACGGAGGACCGTCTGCGTCGAGGAGTCTTCAGAAGTGTGGCTGACCTTACCGCCGCTATCGGAGCTTACATCCGTCGCCACAATAACGAACCAAAGCCCTTTATCTGGACGGCAAAGGCGAGCGACATACTGAGCAAGGTGGTGCGAGCAAATCGAAAATTGAGTTCCAAACAGAATGACGCACCACACTAGTATGATTCGCAGAGCAAGTTGCAGACACTGAATGATTACATGGCAGAGACGTCCGTGCTCGGCTAAGCTATTGTTTTATGGATTCATGTACAGCGTGATTGATGGTTCAAAGTCAGTAATAGTGACGCAGTCAAATTTCTGCAATGATAAAGCTCGCTGCCTAATTGCTCTTATTTGAGAAGGGGGTAAGGTGATTCGGGTAATTTACCGCTGGAAAGTAAAGGAAGATGACATCGCAAACTTCCAAGAGGTGTGGAGCCGCACCACGAATCACATACATGAGACTGTGGCGGGAGCGTTGGGAAGCTTTGTGCTTCGTAGCCCAGAAGATCCGACTGAAATTCTGACAGTGGCAAAGTGGGATTCAGTAGAGAACTGGAAGACCTTCTGGGTAGCGGATAATCCGTCCGAGATGAAGGGAATGCGGGAGATAGCTCAGCGGATTTCCGTGACCGTATACGATGAAGTTGACGACTTTACGCGGAGTCACGCAGAGTAGCTCGGCGGGATCGTTTACGTGCCATATAACCAGTGGCTGTTGTCGGACGCAGCAACGCTGGCGCTTCGGTGCACCGCAAAGCCAAGGCGTTATCGCACCATCTGAATGTTCGCTTTGCTGTTAAAACGTAAATACAGGAGGTTACATGCAACGGATCGCATCACAAATTACTCTGGGGGTTAATCTGTTCTTCCTATCCTTGATCCCTAGCATTGCCCTTGCCGAAAACTCGGCCCCTGAAGACTATCTCGCCAATAAACCGCTGGTGTTGGAGGTTCGGTATTGTGAGTGTCAGGCCACAAAACCGGATAGCTTACCCTCTGATTTATTGCCAAGTTTTCTGGAGGAATCGGGATTTTTAAGGGTTAGCGTATCGAGCAAGGATAAAGGCTTTGCCTCTTCCAGTGAGTTGTCCATAGGTTATGAACTCAAGCCAATCATGGGCTCGTCCGACCAATTTCAGTTCAACTATGCTGGCAATTACACTACAAGCAATGGGAGCAGTGCTGGTAACGGGGAGTTGCTGTTGGTTCAGGGGCAGTGGGTCAACCTTTTCGGCTCACAGCATGAGAATGAAACTGGATCGCAACACAACAACGTTGCGGTGCGGTTGGCTAAACCCGGTGGTTCCTGATGGTAGGTTTTAACCAGTGCAGGCACGGCGACGCCTACTACATTGCGCCTTCGGCTCCATTCCGCAGGCGCGCATGCTGCAGGCGTTGAGTCTGTAGAAAAACTCCCAAAAATCAGCGCTTGGCTTTGATAGGATGCAGAAAACAGATCAACGGAAGGTCGGCATGCCCCGCTTTAAGCACTACAACTACGACCAGGACGCCATGGTCGTGATTAACTACCAGGAACAGCTTCAGCCCGGCACCTTTGAACACGCGGTGCATTATCTGATCGAGCACAAGCTGGACCTGTCGGTGTTTCATCCCAAGTACCGCAACGAAGACACCGGCCGCCTGGCCTACGATCCGGCGATCCTGCTGAAGATCATCCTGTTTGCCTACTCCAAGGGCATCACCTCCAGCCGCGAAATGCAGTGGTGTTGCGAGACCAACATCATCTTCAAGGCCCTGTCCTGCGATACGGTTCCGCATTTCACCACCTTGGCCAAGTTCGTCAGCAGCCACTCGAATGAGATCGAAGAGCTGTTCGAGCAAGTGCTGCTGGTCTGCCATGACCAGGGCCTGCTGGGCAACGAACTCTTCGCCATTGACGGGTGCAAGATGTCGTCGAATGCGGCCAAAGAATGGTCCGGCACCTTTAAGGAGCTGGAAGAGAAACGCACCAAGCTGCGACGCCTGGTTCGCCATCATCTCAAGGCCCATTATGAGCGGGACGAGGCAGAAACCGAGGCCGAACTGGACCGGGATATCCGACGAGCAAAAACCATCCTGTCCCTGGATGAGGCCGCGAAGAAAGTCGACCGCTTCCTAAAGACGAACCGCCCAAGGATGGGCCGGGGGAAACGGAACAAGGAAGTGAAGAGCAACATCACCGATAACGAAAGCGCCAAGATGACCACCAGCAAGGGCACGATCCAGGGCTATAACGGCGTGGCCACGGTGGATAAAAAGCACCAGATCATCATCGACGCCCAGGCCTTTGGCGAAGGCCAGGAACACCACACTCTGCAACCGGTATTGGAGAGTGTGGAAGCCCGCTTCAAGAAGCTGGGCATCGCCGACAACATTTATCAGCAAGGTACCATCGTTACCGCTGATACCGGCTTCGCCAACGAAGCCAACATGAAGTACCTGCACGAACGGCAGATCAACGGCTACGTGCCGGACAACAAATTCCGCAGTCGCGACCCGAAGTTCCAGAACCAGAAAGACAAGTACGGCAAGCGTCATCAGAACCAACCGGTCACTGGCCGGAAAAACACCATTCCGGCCAGTGAATTCCAGTTCGATCCGGTCAAACTGACGTGCATCTGCCCGGCGGGCAACGCCATCAGCTACCAGGGCACACGCGAAGCTGAGAATGGCAAAATCCGCGTGCACTTCGAAGGCCGTTTGCTGCAATGCCGGCACTGCCCGAAGAAACACCAGTGCATGCAGAATCCCACTTCTGCTAATCACCGCAAGGGCTCGGGAAGGCAGGTGTCTTTCACTATCGAGAACAAGCGCCTGCCCAACTACACCGACTGGATGAAGCACCGAGTGGACAGCCCGCAGGGCAAGGAAATCTACAGTCACCGCATGTCGGTAGTGGAACCGGTGTTCGGCAACATTGGCACGAACAAAGGCCTGAACCGTTTCAGTTTGCGTGGCAAAAAGAAAGTGCAGGGTCAGTGGCAGCTATACTGCCTGGTACACAATATTGAGAAACTGGCGAATTACGGGCAGTTGGCGGCATGAAACAGGGATCAGAGTGCGGGAAATATGGTCCCTGGATGCAAGTAATACCGGCACTGGAAGCGGCAAAGACCCGAAACGACTCGCTGAACATCGAAAGTGGGATCATCAATCAGTTGATAGTCGCGGCAAACAATTTTAAGAACCAGGCGCTGGGAACGACTCGAAATCGGGTTTTTCTACAGCCTCGTTATATGCTAATCCAAGGGTCGTATAAATGGGTAAAATATTAAAATCTTCTGCTCTAATCTTTTTGTTCACCTCAACTGTTGGGTGTGCATTAAGCAGCGACATTCACAAAAAGACTTGTACCAGTGATTGGTATTCGCAAGTGGAAAAGCAAGTGACAACTGGAGACGGCAGAGGGCATGGGCCGGATTTGGGCTCTGGCGAATGGCGATCAGTAGTAGAGTTTAAGCTCGGAATTCGCGGCAATCCGGACGTACCGCCAAAGAATACGGATCAATGGTGTGATTATATTAATAGGAACTATATCAAATAGCGCACATAACAATGCGCTCAAATACGCTCCGCACCTGCGGGGCTGCGCCGGACACAAAAAACCGTGGTTCGTTTCACTCTACCACAGCCTTTTGTGCCGTTTAGCTTAGCGTTATGCCGCAATTCAAGGAGGTTCGAGATACCATGCGTTATTTATCTATTGTTTTCATTCTTTTCCTGTCCGCGTGCGCGCAATCATTGACCGATGATACCCAACCCACTGAGCAATCCAGCAATTCAAGCTCCTCTTTTACATACCAATGCAAAAGCGGGAAAACGATCAAGGCTTCATATCCCACGGACAGTACAGCCGTCGTGGAATACGACAATCGTGTCTTAGAAATGAAAATCGCGGTATCGGGAAGCGGTGCGCGTTATGTTGGTGAGAAGTTGGAGTGGTGGACAAAAGGCAGCGGACAACGCGCATCGGGCACATTGTTTCGTCACTTGGAAGATGGCACCCCGGGCGAAGCAGTCGAACATTGTGAGCAGATCGCTGATGCAGCATAACACATATGAGCCTTCTCGGAATCAACAGACAATAGTGATTTTTTTGGCCGCACCAGCGGCCAACCTAAACCCATGAGCGAGAACGCCTGCTTCGCTAGTCTCGTCGAGCTGTCAGGCACTTACAGCAAACACATATAGGGGC
>NZ_DRGY01000114.1 GCF_011049865.1 Marinobacter antarcticus
GGATGCACCAGCGCGGCGTGGATGACTTCGATCAAATGACTAATATGAGCAAACCCCTGCGGGAAAAGCTCAAGCTGGTAGCCGAAGTGCGTGGCCCGGACGTTGTCTATGACGAAACGTCGAAAGACGGAACCCGCAAGTGGGTTATGCGCATGGACAATGGCAACAACGTCGAAACGGTTCTGATCCCCGACGGCGAGCGCGGAACTCTGTGCGTTTCTTCGCAAATTGGTTGCACCCTTGACTGCACGTTCTGCTCAACGGGCAAGCGAGGTTTCAATCGGAATCTCACGGCTGCTGAAATTATCGGCCAGGTGTGGGTAGCACGCAAAGCGTTCATGCCGTTTGAGCCCGGCCCGGATCGGCCAATTACGAACGTTGTCATGATGGGCATGGGTGAGCCACTGCTTAACTTCGACAATGTTGTGGATGCCATGAATCTGATGATGGAAGATCTCGCTTATGGGATCTCCAAGCGCAGGGTAACGCTGAGTACGTCCGGCGTTGTGCCGGGTATCGACAAGCTTGCTGAAGTTACCGATGTTTCACTGGCCATTTCGCTACACGCCCCCAATGATGAATTGAGGAACAAGCTGGTTCCGCTCAACAAGAAGTACCCGATCGCGGAACTTCTGGCGGCAACGAAGCGCTACTTTAGTCGCTTGCCGGAAAAGCGAAAGGCTACCATCGAATACACGGTTATTGAGGGCATGAATGACCAGCCTGAGCACGCGAAAGAGCTCGCCGAGCTGCTGCGGGATCTTCCTTGCAAAATCAATCTTATTCCGTTTAATCCGTTTCCTGAAAGTGACTTTCGCCGGCCAAGCATGAACGCCACCCGGCGTTTTCAGGCTGTGCTGAATGAAGCGGGTTACATCGCAACCATCAGAACGACTCGAGGCGATGACATTGACGCTGCCTGTGGTCAACTGGTTGGGAAGGTAGAAGATCGAACCCGAAGAAGCCAACGATATATAGACGTTCAGCAGGTAAATCCTTAACCGGACGACTGCAACGCTTGACCCACGAGGAAAGCATTCTGTGGCTATAAAATCAGTGAGTGGACGTTTCGCTGCATTTGCAACCTTGCTGGCCGCTCTGTTCATTACCGGGTGCGTCACCACAACTGACAGCCGTTTCTCCCGTGAGGCGGATCGTCAGAAGGCGGTTGAAAGCTACGTGCAGTTGGCCACGGCTTATCTTGGGCAAGGCAATGTTGAACGCGCAAGGCACCACCTGGACCGGGCGCTGGAGCTTGCGCCCGAAAATCCTTCAGCTCTTGCAGTGTTGGGTTTGATTCATAACTCAAACGGCGAGATAGAGCTTGCAGAAAGAAGTTTCAAACAGGCAATTTCCAATGACCCGGAGTACACCCGAGCTCGAGTCTATTACGGTGCATTTTTATATTCCCAGGGGCAGCTGGAAGAGTCTCGTGACCAGTTTCGCGCCGCCTCCCGGGATACAGATTACGACGACCGTGGATCTGTCTTCTATAATTTGGGTATGACTCAAGAACGACTCGGTGAGCTGGACGAAGCGATTATATCTTATCGTCGTGCCGCTGAGTTGACCCGCGGCGACGCTCGGTCGCTGCTTTCGCTTTCCCGTACGATGGTGAATTCCGGCGATATGGCTGGCGCTGCACGTTATTATGATCGTCTGCTGCTGGTGATGCAGAGAAACGAGCGTTTGCAGCATTCCCCTGAGAGTCTGTTAACAGGCATCCGCATCTCGCGGTATCTTGGAGACAACAATCAGGAATCCAGCATGGTGTTGCAGTTGAGGAACAAATATCCGGAGTCAGTAGAGTACCAACAATACAAGGCGCTGATTTCTAATGACAAGTGATGAAACTGAACAAACTGTGTCGACTGAAGCCGTTAGTCAACAGCTTAAGAAAGCAAGGGAAAAGCACGGGTTGAGTGTTTCCCAGATTGCTGACGCGCAGCATTTGAGAGCCACCATCATCCAGGCCATTGAAAACGGTGATTATGGCCAGATTGGAAGCGAGCTTTTTCTGAAAGGTTATATCCGGGCTTACGCCAAACAGGTTGGCCTCAGTGGTGACGCTGTTATTGCGGAGCTTGACCGTGAACTGGAGCCAGCGCGACAGCAGAAGGCGCGCGAGCGGGAAGCCAGCCCGCTCGTCGATATTGAACGGCGCAAAAACCGGAAGCGCAGGATTGGCAAGCTGCTTATGATCATTATGGCGTTTGTACTCGTCGGCGCTGCTGTGATTTTGTTCGTAGTGCCGAAGTTCACCGCCGGCGAAGCCGGCGCGTCGCTTTCCACCACGTCGACGCCGGGTGATCAGGCCGTCGCAGCGAATTCAGCCGAAGAACCCACAGGGTCGGGTGTTCAGCCGGAGCCGAACACCGGCGTTGACGTCGAGACTCCGGTACTTCCGGACAATGCTGTAGATAGTACGATAGAGGACCGGATACCCATCGTGACGCTGTCCACTGAGCCGGCATTGGCGCAGCCATCGGTCAGTGAAGATGCCGGCCCGGTTTCGGGCAACCTGGAAATAGCGTTTTCGGGTGATTGCTGGGTGCAAGTGCGGGACGCGACAGGACATCAACTGACAAGTTCGCTGAAACGAGCAGGAGACACGCTCGACGTTTCCGGAGAAACGCCCTTAAACGTTGTTATAGGTGCAGTAGACACCGTCAAAACCATTCGCTTTCAGGGCGAGGCTGTGAATCTCCGCGACTTTCCTGTTGAGAACAACCGCGTAGAGTTCACTCTGACAATATGACATTTTTTGCATTTATTAATTTCGGTCATAAACAAATGAAACACGAATCCCCGATCAAAAGACGCAAATCCCGCCAGATCATGGTCGGGAACGTACCCGTTGGCGGTGATGCGCCCATTGCAGTGCAAAGTATGACCAATACCAACACGTGCGATGTGGATGCAACGGTCGGCCAAATTGTAGCGTTGCAAGATGCAGGTGCCGATATTGTGAGAGTATCTGTGCCGTCAATGGAGGCCGCAGACGCGTTCGGAAAGATTCGCAGTCGGGTGTCGGTACCCTTGGTTGCCGACATTCATTTCGACCACAAAATTGCGCTGAGGGTTGCCGAACTGGGCGTAGATTGCCTGCGCATCAACCCTGGCAACATTGGGCGCGAGGACCGTGTGAGCGCTGTGATCAGCGCGGCTCGCGATCGCAATATACCCATACGCATCGGCGTGAACGCAGGTTCTTTGGAAAAAGAACTTCAACGCAAATACGGAGAGCCTACTCCCGATGCGCTGGTTGAATCGGCTATGCGCCATATCGACATTCTCGACCGCCACGATTTTCAGGAATTTAAAGTCAGCCTGAAAGCCTCGGAAGTTTTTATGACGGTGGCTGCCTACCGCAAAATTGCGTCTCAAATTGAGCAGCCGTTGCATCTTGGCATCACCGAAGCCGGTGGACTCCGTTCAGGTACCGTGAAGTCATCCATTGGCCTTGGCATGCTGCTGATGGACGGTATAGGCGATACCATCCGGGTTTCTCTGGCCGCCGATCCGGTTCAGGAAATCAAGGTTGGTTACGATATTCTCAAAAGCCTGCGTTTGCGCAGCCGGGGCATTAACTTTATTGCCTGCCCGAGTTGCTCACGCCAGAACTTTGATGTGATTCAAACCATGAACGATCTGGAAGTGCGGCTTGAAGATGTTACAGATGCGCTGGATGTCGCCATTATTGGTTGCATTGTAAACGGCCCCGGGGAAGCCAAAGAGGCCGATATCGGGCTGACTGGTGGAAGCCCGAAAAACCTGTTTTATATGGGCGGTAAGCCGCATCAGAAGCTCGATAACGCAAACCTTACCGATGATCTTGAACGGCTGATTCGCGGGGAAATTGCCTCTCGTAAAGAACGGGAAAACGCCATCATTGTGCGTTCAGACAAGTGATCGGTTACCTCGGTCAGGCACGATTATCCAGAAAGAATTAAGGGTTTACTTTGGCTAAGATTCAGGCAGTTCGCGGGATGAACGATATCCTGCCAGAGCAAACGCCCCTGTGGCAGTTTGTTGAAGCCACCGCGCGCAAGGTGTTGCGGCAATATGGTTACCAGGAAATCCGGATGCCTGTGGTGGAGCAGACTGATCTGTTCAAACGCTCCATCGGCGAGGTGACGGACATCGTCGAAAAGGAAATGTACACCTTCGACGATCGCAACGGTGACAGTCTGACCCTTCGTCCGGAAGGCACGGCCGGGTGTGTGCGAGCAGCCGAGCAGCATGGTTTGTTGTTCAATCAGACTCGCAGAATGTGGTACACCGGGCCAATGTTCCGCCATGAGCGGCCACAGAAGGGCCGTTACCGGCAGTTTCATCAGATCGGTGTAGAATGCTTTGGCATTCCGGGGCCGGATGTTGACGCGGAACTGCTGATTCTTACCGCCAGACTGTGGCGGGAGTTGGGTCTTGGAACCCATGCTCGCCTGGAAATCAATTCCATCGGTTCATCATCGGCACGTAAAGAGTTCCGTAATGCTCTGGTAGACTATCTGGCGCAGTTCAAAACGCAGTTGGATGACGACAGCCAGCGACGCCTTGAGTCCAACCCTCTGCGTATTCTGGACAGCAAAGATCCGGGCACGCGCACATTGCTTTCAGACGCGCCTCGTCTTGAAGATTATCTTGACGCCGAATCACGAGAGCACTTTGATCGGCTAAAAGCATTGCTGGACGCTGCGGGGATTGACTACACCGTGAACCCGTCACTGGTTCGCGGGCTCGATTATTACGGTAAAACGGTGTTTGAATGGGTCACCGACAGCCTGGGTGCCCAGGGAACTATTTGTGCGGGCGGGCGGTATGACGGCCTGGTTGAGCAACTTGGCGGCAAACCGACCTGTGCGGTTGGTTTTGCCATGGGGCTTGAACGCCTGATTTTGTTGCTGGACACGCTCGGATTGACACCGGAAGACGCTAACAGCAACGCAGATATCTACGTAACGGCCATGGGCGAATCGGCGGAGGCACCGGCAATGGCGCTTGCCGAGCATTTGCGCAACGAGCTGGAGGGCCGGGTGGTGGTAAGCCATTGCGGCGGCGGCAGTTTCAAGAGCCAGATGAAAAAAGCAGACAAGAGCGGCGCCCGCTACGCGATCATTCTGGGAAACAACGAGTTGGAACACGCCACAGCGGGTCTCAAGCCGCTGCGCTCGGATGAAGATCAGGTCAGCGTAGCGCAGAAAGATCTGGCAATGGTGCTTGCGAAAGCCTTGGCGACATGATTCGCACGAACCTAAACGTAAACAACCATTACAGGAGTCAACATGGCTGAAATGCGCACCGAAGAAGAACAGGTAGAAGCGATCAAAAACTGGTGGAAGCGCAATGGCAGTGCTCTGCTCATTGGCATCGGTGCCGCCTTGGCCATTGTATTTGGCTGGCAGGCCTGGGAAAACCATCAGGAGCAGCAGCGTGCCGAAGCTGCAAGCCAGTTCGCAACTCTGTTGAATGCGTTTACCAACCAAGCCGATGAAACCTCGGGAGAGACAGTAGCCTTCGTAGCGAAAACCCTGCGAGAGGATTACACCGACAGCGCCTACGCGATATACGGCAATTTAATTCTGGCGCGCCAACAACTGGTTGAGGAAAACGACGCGGAAGCGGCGATTGATTCGCTCCAGTGGGCACTCGAAAAAGCGGGCGATCATAAAGCATTGGCGCTGGTTGTTCGTAACCGCCTTGCCCGCGCGCAGTTCTCGGCCGAGCGTCACGACGACGCATTGGCAACCATTGAGAATGCCGGAAGTGAGGAAACGACGGGCGCATTCGCCGCTATCTTCTCTGAGTTGCGCGGTGACATTCTGCTGGCACAGGGCAACAAAGAAGGCGCGCGTGATGCCTATCTTGTGGCCCGCGACCAGAGCCAGCAAGGCCGTATCGGCATTCTGGAGCTCAAGCTCTCTGATCTAGGTGTTGGGGAGGGGGCTTGATGCACTTGGCTGGCAACAGGTTGGTTCGGGCTGGCGTTTTTTCTGTTTTGACGATGGCGTTGGGCGTTTCCGGATGCAGTACCACCGATACGTTTGAACAGCCGGTACCGGTGCCGGACGTAGACAACACCGTTGATTTCAATACGGTCTGGAGCCTATCTGTCGGTGACGGCCATGATGGCGAATTTTTATATCTGGCACCGCTTAACGCGGGCGAGACAGTTTACGCGGCCTCGGCTGATGGTGAATTGCTAGCCGTAAACGCCGAGACCGGGAAGGTGCAATGGGAGCGGGAACTGGACAACCGCATTTTTGCCGGCGTTGGTGGTGATCAGTCCCAGCTTTATCTGGTCACTCGTGAAGCCGACCTGATTGCACTTTCGCGCGAAGACGGTCACGAACTCTGGCGCAGTGCTCTGCCCACGGAGGCACTGGCGGCCCCACAGTCAAACGGAACACTGGTGGTGGCCCAAACCACCGATGGAAGGGTTCTCGCGTTCGATTCGGCCACCGGCGAAAAGCGTTGGCAGTACGATGGTGTCGTACCGGCGCTTTCGGTGCGTGCTGCTGCAGCCCCGCTGGTAGGCGGCGATGTTGTGCTGGCCTCGTTTTCCAACGGCAAGCTCATTGCGTTATCAGCCGATGCAGGCCAGCCCATTTGGCAGTATGAAGTGGGGCAGCCGCAAGGCCGCACTGAACTGGAGAGGCTGGTCGACATTGCAGGTCAGCCCCTGGTTCTTGACACGGCGGTGATGGTTTCCGGGTATCAGGGCAAACTTGCTTTGGTTGATATCCGCTCCGGGCAGGAAATCTGGAGTCGTGAGGCATCCACTCTGCACGCGCCAATGGTAGGAGACGGTCGAATTTATCTGTCGTCTGCCAATGGTGATGTCATCGCATACCGGGGCTCTGATCGCAGAGAGATATGGCGTCAGGATGCCCTGTCCTGGCGTCAACTGACGCAGCCAGCCGTGTATGAAAATTACATAGTCGTTGGCGACTATGAAGGCTACATGAATGTGCTTTCAAGCGAAGACGGAAGCCTTGTAGGGCAGAAACGTTACAGCAGCGACGGCCTTCGGGTTCCGTTCCAACGCCTGGAAAACGGGAACCTTATGGTGTTCGGAAACGGCGGTAAACTGTCTGCATTGACATTGAAGGAGCGAAACTGATTCGTACTTCCTTAACGCCCGGCTTCAAGCCGGGCCTAAAACGATTTTATAGCGAACCATTATGACCCCAGTAATTGCCCTTGTCGGCCGCCCCAATGTTGGCAAGTCGACACTGTTTAACCAGATGACGCGATCACGGGATGCGCTGGTCGCCGATTTTCCTGGCCTGACCCGGGATCGTAAATACGGTGAGGGCACCTATGAAGACCAGCGCTTTATTGTTATCGATACCGGCGGTCTGACAGGCACAGAAGAAGGTCTGGATGCGGAAATGGCCCGGCAGTCCCTGCAGGCTATCGAAGAGGCCGACATTGTTCTGTTTATGGTTGATGGGCGCGCTGGTCTGACAGCCGGCGATGAGCTGATTGCCAATAACTTGCGGAAGTCTGGTAAGCAAGCGCATCTGGTGGTCAACAAAACGGACGGTCAGGACCCGGACATAGCGGCCGCTGATTTTTACAGTCTCGGATTCGAGACCGTCTTTATGATTGCGGCCTCCCACAACCGAGGCATCCGTTCGATGCTGGAGTTGTTGCTGCCTTCTGAAGAAGATCGCGTTGAGTCAGATCGAGCGGACCGGTATCCGGGTATCCGTATCGGCATCGTGGGTCGTCCGAATGTTGGCAAGTCAACCCTGGTCAACCGGATGTTGGGCGAAGAGCGGGTAGTGGTTTATGACATGCCCGGAACCACTCGCGACAGTATTTACATTCCTTATGAGCGGCAGGAAAAGCAGTACACC
The DNA here is from genome assembly GCF_011049865.1 of Marinobacter antarcticus. Taxonomy (GTDB): domain Bacteria; phylum Pseudomonadota; class Gammaproteobacteria; order Pseudomonadales; family Oleiphilaceae; genus Marinobacter; species Marinobacter antarcticus_A. The sequence goes on from NZ_DRGY01000114.1 coordinate 7,866, forward strand.
CTGATTGATACAGCGGGTATCCGGCGCCGGAAGAACGTTAACGAAGCCGTTGAGAAATTTTCTATCATCAAAACCTTGAAGGCTATCGACGACGCCCATGTGGTGATTTTGGTGCTGGATGCACGGCAGGGATTGGTTGATCAGGATCTTCACCTGATTGGTTTCGTTCTTGATGCCGGCCGGTCACTGGTTGTGGCGGTCAATAAATGGGATGGAATGGATCCGGAAGACCGCACCAAGGTAAAAGAGCAGGTAAAGCGTCGTCTGGATTTTCTTGATTACGCCGACAAACACTATATATCTGCACTCCACGGTTCCGGTGTGGGGGTTATGTACGATTCGGTAGAGGCCTGCTACGAGTCTGCCATGGCCAAGTGGCCCACCAATCGCCTGACGGCTATTCTTGAGGACGCAATTTCGCAGCACCAGCCTCCGCTGGTTCGCGGACGCAGGATCAAGCTACGCTATGCTCACCAAGGTGGGTCGAATCCTCCGGTTATCGTGGTGCACGGTAATCAGACAGACGCCTTGCCGGGTTCCTATAAGCGCTATCTCGAAAACACGTTCCGCAAGGTGTTGAAGGTTACAGGTTCGCCGATCCGGTTCGAATTTCGTTCCGGCGAGAATCCTTTTGCCGGCAATGTTGACCGGAAGACGCCACGCCAAAAGGTCAAACAGGATAATGATCTCAAGGCGGGGCGCCACGATAAAAGGGTCCGTCAGAAGAGCACCAAACGCTGACGGAACCGTTTGTTACGCGGGCTGGCCGCCTCAGGCCAGCCCCGCATCCTCTACTTGCTTTGCCTGTACTGATGTCAACGCGATGGTAAACACAATATCTTCCACCAGCGCACCCCGCGAAAGATCGTTAACCGGTTTTCTCAAACCCTGAAGCATAGGCCCGATACTGACTACATTGGCACTGCGCTGAACTGCCTTGTAAGTGGTGTTGCCAGTGTTCAGATCAGGGAAGATAAACACCGTCGCTTTTCCGGCCACTTTGCTTTGGGGCGCCTTGCTTTGCGCCACGCTTTCGATGGCGGCAGCGTCGTATTGCAACGGGCCATCTATAAGCAGGTCTGGCCTGCGCTTGCGCGCAATTTCCGTTGCTTCCGGTACCTTCTCCACGTCGTGCCCGCTACCGGATTCACCGGTGCTGTAAACGCTGCCATCATGGTGCCTGACACCACATTATCTTCAAGCATGGCTTCTGCCATGTCAGGGGCAAGGCCTTCTCGATTCGATCAGGGTCATTGATGGGAATCGCCGTTGAAAGGTTTGCCAGCATGTGGGCGGTTTCGTAGGTATTGGTGTGTGAACTCAACACCGTTCAGAGCCGCAACCGCCGTTGCTACGATGATGTCTTCACGAACCCCAGAAGTGACCATCAACGTGGCCGGGCTCAAAGTTTCGGTCATATTGCGGATAGATCGTGCGCACACAGAGACCTTCTGAACCCGTCGGGTGTGCATCTGGCCCTCGTGTAGCACGGGGATGCCAAGCTCCCGCGCGATATCCGATACCCTGGGCGCCAATAAATCAGACTGCCAGGGAATGCTTGCGAGTAGCCGAAAGCGATTCTCCCTAAAAACCGCACAGGCGTTCCGGTAATCAATGGGTTCACATTTTGTCTCGCTGATATTGCTGCGGGGCTCAAGCCCCGATTTTTCCGGCAACTTCCACGTTTAGCCGGGCGATATAAGCTTCGCGGCGATCGGGAACAAGACCCTCAATAATCACAACATCGACGTCTCTGGCGACTTTTTGATACTCGCCCACGACGGTTTCCATCAGCAAATCGGATTTGCCGCGATTTAGCCACTGCTGTGCTTTTTTCAGGGGAATTGGATCGGGAGGCTCTAGGTGACTGCGTGAGCGGACAAAAGTAACTGAGGAATCGTTGCCATTGTTGTGCTGCGTTTCCCCACGATTAACCGAATGGCAAAAGGGTTTGTAGAATCCGACACGGATGCCCACACGCTCCATGGCGCGCAACAGGCCCAGACAAACCGAGGTGAGCCCTGAATCCAAAGAAGTAGGCGCAATAAACAGGCTTTTGGCCATAAAGAGGTTCCAGATGGTGTCTTTAATCGTGCGTTAACAATGGGCGGCCAGGCGCGCGGCCTCACGGGCGATCACAAGTTCTTCGTTGGTCGGTATCACCAGCACCGGGAAGCGCGAATCTGCCTTGTCTATCCGGCCGTCACTTAGGCGACCGTGATGCCCGTTCAAACCGGCGTCAATATCAAACCCCAGCAGACCAAGGTGGCTCAACGTTTTTGACCTTACCCGGCTGCTGTTTTCCCCGATACCCCCGGTGAATACTAACGCATCCAAGCGATGCAGAGACGCCATCATGGCGCCGACGTACTTGGCCAGGCGAAAACAGAATATCTCAATGGCAAGGGCGGAAGGTTCATGCCCGTTATCGGCCAGATCACAAAGCGTTCGCATATCGTTGGTCTTGCCAGAAATTCCGAGAAGCCCACTACGGTGGTTCAGTACGTTGTAAACCTCGCGCTCGGGGATCCCGCAGGTACCCAGATAATCGAACAGCCCCGGATCAATATCGCCGCTTCGGGTACCCATAATCAGCCCTTCAAGCGGTGTTAACCCCATGCTGGTGTCAACGCTGAGGCCGTCCCTGATCGCGGTTATGCTGCATCCGTTGCCGAGGTGAGCTGAGATAATCGACGTTGTCTCGAGTGTTTTTCCAAGCCGTCGGGCGGTTTCGTTTGCCATGAAAAAATGGCTGATTCCGTGGAAGCCGTAACGTCGCACATGCCAGTTGCGATAATAGGATTCTGGCAGTGCATAGAGGTAGGCTCGTGGTGCCAGGGTCTGATGATAGGCGGTATCAAATACCGCAATCTGCGGAACATCGGGAAACAAGGCCCGCGTTGCTTCTATTCCGGAAAGGTTAACAGGGTTGTGAAGGGGCGCCAGGCCGGCACAGTCTTTGATGGCCTCTACCACATGGTTATCGATGATTACGGCTTCGCGAAACGTTTCTCCTCCGTGAACGACGCGGTGGCCAATGGACACCGGCTCGTCGGGCATCAACTCTCGTTCACGCAGGGTTGAGATCAGTGTCTGTAATGCCTGTTGGTGATTGGCTCCGGCTGGAAGCGCAATCGTTTCGCTGTCACCCGCAATTCTGGCGAAGGCATCCTGTGTGCCGAGGCGCTCCGCTAACGCGGATGCGAGCTTGTTCTCACGCTCGTCGAATAGAGCGAGCTTCAAAGAGGAACTGCCGCAGTTAACAACAAGAACGGATGGTTTCATGGCTCCGGCATTCCCTGAAAATCAGGTTGGTATGCGGTTATTGGACTTTAGCCACTCGGTAAACTCTTTCTCAGGAAGAGGGTGGCTGTAGAAATAGCCCTGGGCGAAATCACAACCCTCTTGCTTCAGGAAGTGAGTCTGCTGTTCGGTCTCAACGCCCTCGGCGATTATGGTAAGCCCGAGGCTGTGAGCCATACTGATGATCGCGCGCACGAGGGCGCCATCTTCAGGCGCTTTTGTCACGTCCTGGATGAATGTTTTATCGATCTTGAGCGTGTCGAAGGGATAACTCTTAAGGTAGCTGAGCGCTGAGTAACCCGTGCCAAAATCATCAACAGAAAGGCGTATTCCGGCCCGGTCCATCGCTTTGAGAATCTCAGCTGTTTCTGATGAGTTATCAAGAAGCAGGCGTTCTGTGATTTCAAGTTCCAGCCGTTCAGGAGCCAGGTTATTGTTGGAAAGAGCCTGCATAACCGCGTTTGTGAAACCGGGATCGCGAAACTGGCGGGGAGACACGTTAACCGAAATGCCGATGTCGAGGCCGGTTGTTTCCTTCCAGTCAGTTGCTGCTCGGCAGGCCTGCTCTATAACCCATTCGCCAATGGGGATAATCAGTCCGGTCTCTTCGGCCAGCGGGATAAAACGATCGGGCAAAACCATGCCCATAACCGGGTTATTCCAACGCAGCAGTGCTTCGGCTGCTTGCAGATTACCGGTTGCGGTATCTACGATGGGCTGGAAATAGAGCTCCAGCTCCTGCAATTCGAGCGCCCGCCGCATACGGGATTCCATTTGCAGGCGCTCGTGGGATACCTCGGACATTTCCCGGGTGAAGTGCGCGTAAGAGCTTTTCCCCTGGTGTTTTGCCTGGTACATGGCCGCGTCGGCGTGTTGGAGCAAGGTGCCGCTGTTGTCCGAATCCGTAGGATAAATAGCAATACCGATGCTGGTGCTGATAAACACTTCCTGCCCATTCAGAGAATAGGCGGGCCCAAAGGTATTTAAAATACGCTCCGCAACCTGCGAAGACGATTCCGGGCCGGTGAGGCCGGGCAAAATAACGAGAAATTCGTCTCCGCCCAGTCGCGCTACCGTGCTGGTTCCACGCAGGCAGCTGGAGATTCGTCGAGCCGCTTCAATCAGCAGGTTGTCACCGGCGTCATGGCCCAGCGTATCGTTAATGTGCTTGAAATTATCCAGATCCAAAAACATGACGCCAACCATGGAGCTCTCGCGCCTGGCTTGCGCCAGCGCCAGTTTGAGCCTGTCCAGTGCCAGCATGCGATTGGGCAGACCGGTCAGGATATCGTAGTTGGCCTGGCGCAGAAGCTGCTGCTCATAGCGTTTCCGGATGCTGATATCTTCACCGAGTATGAGATAACCGGTGGCGTTGCCCGCGCCATCTTTTATTGGCGTTACGATTAACTGTTCCCAGAACCGCTCGCCATTGCGCCGTGAGCTGTTAACTTCGCCCTGCCAGACACCAACCCGTTGAACCTGTAACCGGATGGATTGCCACAAATGCCGGTTTTCGCGATTTTCAAGATCGTTATCACTCAAGGCGCCCGGGTTTCTGCCGACGATGGCTTTTCCGTCATAACCCGTAAGCTGTGTAAATTTGTGGTTGGCAAACTCGACCCGCCACTGGCGATCGCAGATAACTACAGACGAGGGGCTTTGCTCGATCGCTTTGGAGAATTTGTGGATCTCTGCGGCGTCTCTTTCTTGCCGGATCATATCGTTGCTGAGTCGTTCGCGCATCTGGTTAAAGGCTTCTGTTACGCGGCCGATTTCATCGTTGCGATGCGAAGGCGTATCCGGACGATCGAGGGTAAGCGGGGTGCTTAGGTTCGCCAGAGAAAAGTCTTTGGCGTAATTCGCCATGGTGGTCAGGTGACGGGTAACAAAGTGCTGGAAAATCCAGATGATCAGTATGGAAACAAAAAACGTCTTGAGGAACTGGGTGGCCATAATGATGCCAACTTTTAGCTTCAAGTCCTCATAGACGCGATCCAGGTTGGCGGTTACCGTCAGTTCGCCGAGCTTGAGCTTCTCGTCGCCTTGATGAATCAGGTCAAACTTGTGTGATCGGGTGTCGGCTCCTCGAGGGATTTCGCCCATAACCAGCTCGGAATCCGGTTCAATGCCGAGGCGCAGGTGAACAATGTCCGGAAGGCTGAGAATGCCCTCCATTTGGGTTTGAAGCAATTTTTGATCAAGGGCCCAGAGGCTCCTGGCAAGGCTGGACGCATACCCAGACTCTACAACCTGCATGCGGCTGTCAATCTGGGAAAGATCTTTACGATAGTCTGAATAGATCTGAATAGCCGAGGCGATCAGCGTGAACGCCGAACTGAACAAGAGTATCCAGGCAAGCAGCCTGAAAGACAGGGGAGAGCCTGTTCGAAAGCGTTGAAAGCGCGTCGGTAGTTTTGGCATGTCGTAACGTCAGCCAGTCAGACAGGTTGATAAAAGCATGCAATCTATCGCTACCGAACTATAGCAGCACTTTTCTCTAAATTCCCCGCAAATACTCGAAAATACGAGAGAAATACCGGTTGCCGATGTTTGTTGACATTTCAATTCGAGCAGTTTTTTGAAGGGAAACGTAATAGGGGTTTAACAGAGTCTAGTGGCTGATTTGACCGGCACTGCAGTAACAACAATTCGAAAAGCAAAACGGGTTCAAAAAGCGAAAATGGCGTCCCCTAGGGGGTTCGAACCCCTGTTGCCGCCGTGAAAGGGCGGAGTCCTAGGCCACTAGACGAAGGGGACGCAACGCTTTAAAACCTGTGCCTCGTCGAGGTGGCGCGTATATTAAGTAAGCCTCCTCAGCCTGTCAACGCTTTTGTTAAAAACCAGACGTTTTAACCCACAGCATTTTTAAGCGCGGCATCAAGCGAAGGGTAACCAAATCGGAAGCCTGCGTCGGTCAATCTGGCGGGCACGGCTTGTTGCCCGGTTAACAGAAGGCGGGACATTTCACCTAGGGCAATTTTAAGAACTTGCGCAGGCACGGGAAATATCGCCGGCCGTTTAAGTGCATGCGCCAAGCAGCGGGTAAATTCGCGGTTTGTAGCGGGGTTAGGGCTCACCACATTGTATGCGCCCGAGGCTTCAGGTGTCTCAAGCATCCAGATAAGCGCGGCTACGACATCATCACGATGAACCCAGGGCATGTACTGGTAGCCACCGCCCAGGCGGCCGCCCAGCGCGAATTTGAACGGTGGCACCATGCGTTGAAGGAAACCACCCCCGGGCCCCGCCACTACGCCGGTTCTGGACAGGCACACACGAACTCCGTGTGACCGCAGTTCAAGTGCCGCGGCCTCCCAGTCTTTGCACAGTCGGTGGGTAAACTCGTCATGGGGCGCCGTGTCTTCGATCACCAGGGTGTCGCCCTGATCGCCGTAAAAACCCACGGCAGAGCCTGACACCAGCACCTCCGGAGGTTCAGCCCAGCTGGTGATTACGTCTGTGAGGCGATGGGTAAGGCTGATACGACTGTCCCGCAGTGCCTGCTTTCGCTGATCCGTCCAGCGTTTGTCTGCAATGCCTTCTCCCGCGAGATTGATCACAGCATCATAGCCTTGATGAGATCTCAGGCTCTCAAGGTTTGCAATAACGTCAACCTGGCCGCACAAAGCGCGTACCTTGTCCGAAGGTTGCCGGCTTAGCACGGTCAGTTCGTAGCCCCGCGTCAGCATCTCTTGGCACAACACGGAACCAATAAACCCGGTGCCGCCTGTCATCAGTACGCGCTTTTTCATAACGGTATTCCTTATTGCTTGGCGCCGTGGTCAAGCTGAAGGGAGACCACATCTTTAATCGCCTGACCCAGCAGAGGGTTTTCCCCTATAGGAGGGCCGAGGTGAATGCTGCTCCCTGTGGATTTTTCCAACGCCTCTATCATGGCGGGCACGTCTTTACGCAGGTGACGCCCAGCGGCCAGAAACAAGGGCACGACGGTGAATTCGAGAGTGCCTTGCGCAACCCCCTCCCGAACGACTGTATCGAGCGATGGCTCGGCCAGTTCCATATAGGCAATTCTGGAGTTGCTGACCGCCTTGATGGTTGGTTCAGCGAGGGCTTCAAAGGTGTCACACCAGCGTTTGTCGCTGCTGCCATGTGCTAACAGAATAA
>NZ_DRGY01000115.1 GCF_011049865.1 Marinobacter antarcticus
CACCTCGCGGTGGACACCCTTGCCGTTCGGCTAACCGTTCCCCTTGCCGGGTCGGTAGCGGACTTGCACCGCCAAGTCATCCCATTGCCACCACAGCTCAGGGAATAGCGCCATCAAGGCGCTGCGCGCCATGCCTGGCGCACCAAAAAAAAGGTGCAAAGACCGAGTCTCTGCACCTTTTTCGGGTTTTATATTAGAGGTTTATATCCTGAGTCATACCACCGATGTTCAGAACTGGAACTTGAGGCCAACCTGCGCGGTGTCAAAGTCCGGGCCGTTGTTATTCAACTGACCATTGAAGTCGCTTTCATCAATGTCGACGTTATAACGGTTGTATTCCAAGAACGTGGTCAGGCGCTCCGTAATGCGAAAGTCGACGCCCGCACCGATCACGGGGCTAATGTCGTCATAGGTTTCGCTCTCGTCAAATGCGTCTACGTCGAGTGCGGCGGCGAAGGCACCGGCTTTCGCATAAACACCAAAACTGTCGGTTAACGGCAAGCGGCCAATCGCCACGAGCGATCCGCCTTTAAGCTTGCCGTCCACGTCGTCTTTACCGAAGTTGCCAAAATCAATGTAGGCAGCTTCCAGCGCAAAGAACTCGTTGAATTGATAACCCACACCCGCACCGTAAAGATCATTCGAATCATCGAAATCTCCACCGTGCGCCTTATAACCGCCGTAGCTGCCTTTGATGTAGGGGCCTGAAGAATCGCGGTCATTTGAGCTTTGGGCAAACGCTACGGGCGCCGCGAATACGCTGGCAGACAAAGCAGTGGCCAATGCAATACGAGTTTTAGGGTTCATAGTGCTTCTTCCTCGCTAATTGGAAATCCATTCGTCAATGGGTTTGCGGGCAGTTTCCTGTATTCATTAATCGTTCCCGACAAACGTGGATCTACTTTATTAGCGCTGCACTGAAATGTGGGTTACAACCAGACTAAAATTTCTTCATGATTCCTTAACCGCCCTGAAAATCTCCTTATAATCAGATAGTTGGAAAATAAAATGCGGAGCGAGCGATGCGACAGCCTAGAACCCCGTGAGGGTTACAGACGCCATCGAGAAATTTGAAGGGTTATTCTGCGGGCACTTTATCCTCTGAAGAGACAGCGCTTTGGTCCGCCTCATCGGATTTTGGCGCGGTGGAGGCGGCTTGCCGCATCAGTATCGTGCCGCCTTGGTAAAGCAGGTTTTTCAATCGAGGATCGCTTTGTTCTGCCACCCCTGCAGCAAAGGCCAGCGCAGCCGCTTCAAGCGGGTTACGGGTAATCAGAGAACGCAACGTGGCAATGGGTGACGTTGAATCTGATTTAGTCTCTGTGCCGTCCGAATCACGAAGTGCTTTGGCAGGACGCGTCATCCGGTAAAAAAACAGGGCCAGCAAACACAAGCATGCAAGCCCCGTGATGGCCATGGCTCCGGGCTCGCCCACCAGGGGCGTCAGAGCCAGGGCGGCTGCGCTCACCAGCAGGTAAAAGCCGGTGACCAACAGCGCAGTGAGCAGCACTATCAAAAGCACCACCGCGGTTACTGCGGCGACAGCCTTGCGAATGGTGCTCTGGATAGTTGCAGAGTCAGGTAACATCAGCGATCAAGCATTTTGCCTACAATGATACCGGCCAGAAACATAAGGATGATGCTGAGGAACGGCCGCTCCCCAATCTTGCCCTCTACGTTGTCTACCGTTTGCGAACCGGCTTTTGTCGCCCGGGTAAGCGCTGCATCGCCGCGTTTACGCAGGTTGTCAAATACGGCGTGGGCCTCTCGGCTGATTTCATCTTTAAGATTATTGGCGTTGGATTTTTGTCCATCCGCAACCGATTTGGTCAGGGCTGCGAGATCTTCACGCAGAAGCTGAAGATCCTCTTTCACGTGGCCATAATCATCGCGTGCTGCTTGCTTTTCCATGAGCTGTCTCCTGATTCGTGTCTGATTTTCATTCGACAATGGATCCGGGCAGGCCGGTTGTTCGAACCCGACGTGTCATCCATAACTTACTCTAGCACATACCGGATATACCCTTCGAAACCCGGCTACGAATTGTCACTGACTTTTAATTGCGAACGCGCGATGATACGACCTCAAAAAAATTATAAAGCCTTGTAAACAGCGCGTAAGAACCATTAATGGGGAATCACAAATGCCTAAAATGTCGGCTCCACCCACTGTGACTATTTTGAACATTGTAAAAACCGGCTTGTTGTCGCTAGTACTGGCCGGCGTTGCGGCGTCTGCCTTTGCGTCCGATCGCTTGTACATCTTTACCGAGAAATATCCGCCCTATAACGATTCCGTTTCCGGCCAGTCTTTTGCACATAATGAAAACGATATCACGGGTATCTGCACCGATATGGTTAAAGCCGCTCTCAAGCGCGTGGATTACGATTACGTCATGAAGATGCGGGCGTGGAGTTATGCCTACAATTGGGTTCAGGATCGAGAGAATCACGGCCTTTTCTGCACCGCAAGAACCGCGGAGCGTGAGGACCAGTTCCAGTGGGTCGGACCTTTGGCGTCTATCAAATGGACGCTTTTCGCCGCTCCGGATTCGGATATTCGACTGAACACCCTTGAAGACGCAAAAGATCTTCAGATCGCCGGTTACAAGGGCGATGTGATGACTGACTATCTGGTTGCCAATGGCTTCAATGTCACCACAGGCGTTTCCGGCGACGTGAATACGAGGCGCCTGATGTTGGGCCAGGCCGATTTGTGGGTAACAGATGGGCTGGTTGGCCCGCTGGTCGCCAAGGAAGAGCACGGCATTACCGGCCTGAAACCCGTGCTGGTGTTCCGTGAAACACCCATGTACCTGGCGTTTAGCAACAACACCGACCCTGCCATTGTCGCCGATATTCAGAAGGCTCTGGACCAAGCCCGAGAGGCTGGGGAGCTTGAGCGAATCGAAAATCGCTACAAGCAGCAGTAACAAGCCAGTGCAACGGCAGCCGAACACAGGCGCGTGCTAATCCGGTTCGTCGTCACGCACTCGCAGGAAACTGGCGAAACGCGGCAGGCCGGTTGCCGTGAAGCCATAGTATTTGAAGGTTATGCGTGCCCCCAACGCTGGGGGCACGGCACGCAATTCGTCACTGAACCCGGTGCCAATGCGAAAGCGGCGGCCACCTGGCAACTCCACCAATAATGCCCCCATCATGCCTTGCAAACGCCCGTTTCCGGCTATGTGCTTGATCACTATGGCCTCGGCGTCTTCAAACGTTTTTACCTTCAGGAGGTCGTCAGAGCGGCCCGCTTCATATTGGCTTTCACGACGTTTTAGCATCACTCCTTCGCCACCCCCGGCAACAACCGCGTCCAGCCGGTTCATCAAGGCCGCGTGGGTCAAAACCGGCGTCTGGTTTACCAGTTCAAGGTAATGGGAATCCGCTTTTTTTACCTGCGCCTTCAGCTTTTGGTAACGCTCTTGAAAAGGCCCAGGGCCGGGTAAATCGAAAACACGATAGCGTATGTTTCGCCACTCACGGTCTACTGGAATCCGCTTGCGCACAGCACCGGAAAGCTCAGCAAAGCGTTGTCGTCCCATCCACAGCTCGCCATCAAGAGGAACGTCCGGAAAGTCTGCCACAAACCAATCCGGCGCTCTATAAACGTTGCCGTTTCGGGATATCAACGTCCGTCCATCCCAGTAAGCCCTGACACCGTCAAACTTCTCGCTAACCCAGTAATCCTCGAGTGCCACCCCTTTGTGGTACGTGTTGGCAACAGGCACCGGCGGCGGGTTGGCATAGCCCGGCCGTGTCGCGCACACCAGAGCCAGCAATAACGCCGGCCACCAACGCCTGAGGGCAATAAGCTCACGCCTGGTCCTCATATTCCGGTTCCCTTAACCCTGTCCATCCTGCTCAACGCTCAGTACAGACTGCGGGGTATTTGATATCCCGATAACAACTGCTGCGTGAACGGGTTGGTGTTGCTGGCGGCGTGCAGACGGTAACGCATTTCGCCGTCATCAACCTGAAATCGGACATCCACCGCACTGTTGCTGACGCCGGTTATGTCGGCTTTATCCAAAAGCCGGAACAGCGCCCACGGGCCACTTTCAGAAAGGCTGCGCGGTGATCGGTTGACCTGTACCGGCACCAGGGTAATCCGGCTTTCCACCGTATCCCTGAGCGTATTGGGCCATACCAGAGGAATGCTCTGGCGTGGGCCATGACTGAACTCCACCAGTTGGCCGTCCAGATTTACAACGCTGCGACGCTTGTTCGAAGACAGGTTTAACGGCTCCAGAGCAAACTCCACATCCAGTGTGCCGCTGCGCGTAAAATAGGCGCTGCGGATTTGGTCAGCTTTTTCCAGAGAGGCCAGCACATCTCTGCGCACCAGTCCGGCCCGGCTGGCATCCCCCACCTGCTCTGGATGATCCTCCAGGAACAGCTTCAGATTTTCCTTATAGAACGTGTTCAATACGCCATCCGGGGCAAAAAATCGCTCGAAATCCTGCAGGGCGAGATCACGACCGGCGCCGGCGTTAAACGGATAGAGTCTGGCCAGGTTTTGTTGAAACGGTTGATAGACCTCGCGATACCACTCGCGCTCAAGTTGCGCCACCGCCTGATCCAGCAGCACACGCCAGCTTTCCGTGGCTAATCGGCTTAGCAGCCGGTTGATCGGCTCGGGCTGGTTCCCCGCCATTCGCTGCAACGTAAAAATCGGGTCTGCACCCTGCAAACCCATTCTGGCGCGAGCGGCATTGAGGGCGGCCTTGCCCGTGTCCGGCGCCTCCTGGATAGTGCGCATGTATTCGTGCAGATCGTTCACCACCACCATAATCTGTTCAAGCCCGCTGGGCTGATCCCCGTTTTTGCGGGTGAGCTGGTTCAGGTTGGTGAACTGGCGTTCGATGTTCTGCAACATGCGAAAGTGAGCCGACTGCTCAAGCAGCTCCCTCGCGGCCGCACTCCCTCCTTCAGCGGCAGGTATCAGAAGCGTATTCCTGCGCACCTGACCCAGCAGCTGGGCCAGCGGTTCGTGGCCGCCGGTAAGGCTTTCCAGTATGCGAACCCCGTGGTTCAAGTCCTCAAAGGGCTGAATATCGACGCGGCTGAGCGCGGTGCGCCAGGCGTTGGCATAGTGTTCAGCGTAGAGATTCTGCAAGCCGGCCTGCAGCTCTGCTTCGTCGGCTTTACTGAAGTCTACGTTGTCACGGCGGCCCAGCACCCAGGCGTCTATCAGCGCAAGCTCAGTCACCGAGCCGGATTTACGCAGGAACCATTTTTCCAAACCGTCCCGGGTCAGCAGAGCCGGGATTCTCAGAGGATTCGGAGCCGATTCCAGCGGCTGTTTTGGCGACTCGTCCGAGAGGTTTTCAGCCGGTTCGCCATATTCGTCTACACGCATGAATACGTTGCTGAAAGCGGGGCCGGATGTGCGGGCCAAATCGGTTGACTCACGGAATTCACGGCCGGCCTCGACTTCCAGATTCCGGTACACACGGTCTGGCGTCGATATCCGCCCCAATTCCCGCTGCGACCACTGTACGCTGCTTTTGAAAGGCGCAAGCGTCATGTTTGCGGTGGCATTGCCGTTGCGGGCTTGCTCAGCCAGATCGGTGTAAGCCATGGCATAATCGAGATGCGCCATCAGTCTTTGCTGAACGTCTCGCCGGCCCGGGAATGCGCGTTGCCAGTAGTCGCTCATGTAGGTGGTTACAATATCGCTGCGGCGACCGCTCGCGTCATAAAGCATTCGTAACACACGCAGGTGTTCGAGGCGCTCTGCGCTGTCGTCCGTTGCCCGGCTCATTTCGCCCATCACGCCAAACATAAGCGCAGGCAGGTATTGGTAAGCCAGCATATCGAGATAGGAGGCTTCTACTTCCCGCCCTACCTTATTGCCCTGGTACAGGCCCATGTCACGGATCAGTGGCCACTTTTTGCGGTGGTCCCCGAACGCCAGTGTTGCCTGGCGCAACTGATCCAGCGGTTTCAGCAGATTACGACCGGTGGTATCCGGCTCGTAGCCCACGGGTTGCCAGTTGTCGACAAAGCTCTGCACCCGCGTCTCGACCGATGCGGCCGCCTCGGCGTTCTTGATGAAATAATGCTGCCAGCCTGCGGTCATGCCAGCGCCCGCGCAAACCGCGACAACGACGGCTACGGCAACGCGGCGCTGGCGACCCCGCACAACCCGTCGGTTGTCGCCGGCAAGTCCGGCCTCGGGATAGATAACCCCGGGGAAAAGCGATTGGGTAAAGAGGCTTGCAGACTGACCCGTCCGCTGAGCAGGTTGAATCGGGCCGGACACCTGATAATGCCTTGCGGCGGCGGACACAAACGCATCCTCCGGCACGCCCTCTTGCACAACCGACGTAAAGTAAGCACCCCGGACAAGTGCCGGCGTCGAGAAGGCGTCCGCCGACAACAGACTGGTCAGAAACGTTTCCAGTACGGGCTTCATGCCGGCCAATTGCCGGGTGAACGAGTAGGCGGCGGCCCTGTCTTCCGCATCCCGGGTGTTCGCAAGCACGTCGGGCAAACGCTCATTCAACTGAGTGATCATGTCGCTGAAGCGTTCTGCGAATTCATTCAGCCAGTCGTCGTTATCCAACTGACCTTCCAGCCTGAAGGTAAACCCCAAAGCCTGTTCTTTCTCATGCTTGCTGAGGGTTCGAACAAACGGGCCGAAGCCGTACAACAAATCCATTTTGGTGAAAGATACATACACGGGTAGGCGCGAGCCTATCTGTTCCATCAACTCCCGGAGGCGTGTTCGCAGCAAAATGGCGTGAGCCTCCCGCTGCTCGTCGCTAGCGGTACTCAGTTGCGCCAGATCCACCGCCAGGATAACGCCATTGAGCGGGCGTTGCGGGCGATTGCGCTCAAGCCATTGGATGAAGTGTCCCCACAATCGCTGCGGTATTTCTCCTCCGGCATCCTGGTTCTGGCTCAGCAGTTCACCGTCCGGATCGATCAGCACGCCGTGATCACCAATCCACCAGTCGAGTCCGAACGGATTGCGATCTGCACGGTTATTACGCGTAACGTTCGTCAGCGTATACGTCTGCCCTGAACGCTGGATAAGGCTGGTTTTTCCCGAGTCCTTCAACCCCATCACCAAATACCAAGGCAGGCGATAAACGCCCCGGCGCCCGGGTAAATTGTTCTTCAGCACCGCAAGCTGCCGATCCAGCAATCGCCGTTGCCGGCGCTCCATGGGGAGAATCGGATCTTCCTGCTCTTTTTGTTCTTCAGCTTTCTCTGCATTGACCTTACCCAGTCGCCGGGCCAGCAAAGTGCCCCAGATTGTGGCAAGCAGTAAAACGACACCCAGTGTAACCAGCGCCCGGGTTTGCCAGGTCGCAAGCGGGAACTCACCGCTCACCTCCCATTTTGGCCCGAGCCACCAGGTGGCAACTACCAGCGCAATCAGGCCCAAAACCACGACAACGGGTGCCGCGCTTCGAATGTATGGCACAAGCCAGCGGCCGACGAGTAAAGCTTTTCTCCACATGGTATCCATTCCTGCTGTTTATCCGTAATCGGTTAGTCAGGCCCTCAGGCCAGCCGCTCAAGTTTTTTCAATAAGGCCGGTTCCCAGTCTTCCATTGCAAGACCACTGACCTGGTGTTGCAGATCCTGGATCTGTCGGGTAGCCAGGCTTATCAGGCCGGCTTCTTTCATCAGCCGCGCCGATGCCAACCGCCAATAGAACTGCTCGCGCGGTTCCCGGGCGCTCGCCAGCCCGTCTTCCAACAGTTGCATCGCTGGCGCCAGGCCTTTCTGGGCGACCAGTTCCCGCGCTGTCTCATAAGCTTGCTCCCACGGGCTTGCCCCGCCCCCGGTATGCGCTGGTGACGGCGCCGACCAGAGCCACTCCTGTACCTCTGCAGACACAAATGGGCTGCCATCGTTAAACGTGATGTCCGCCAACTGAGGCAGTCTTTTCACAAGTTCATCAACTGCAGTGCGAATGGCGTCAGCGCAGCTTTCACACCCCAAAGCAGACGCCACGCCGGCACTGAGCCAGTGACCATCGAGCCAGAACGGGCTGACCGACACACTCTGTTCTATGCGTTGCCACAACACCTGATCCGGCGATTTTTCCAACGCATCACGGTATTCCGCTACCCGGTCGGCACTGACAGCCGCCAGGTCGGAACGCTTGCCATCCCGTGTCGGCGGCACCGATGAGATGCTTTGCCAGAGGGCGTAGCGGCGAATCTGGTAGCCCAGCGGTCGCTCCGGTTCGGTTGCAGTGAGCATATCGGCCACTTTCAAAAGACCTTGCCGGGTGGCCCGCTCATTGCTCGGGTCCAAGGTCAGAGCGCCGAAGGACGGACTGGCGGACATTGTCGAAGCTGCCTTCGCGCTGTGACTTTTGGCGTCAGAGGAGCCGGCAGGTGATGTCGCTGAATTTTTTCCCGAAACCCCTTCCGGGTTTTCTCCCGCGCCCTGTTCGGAATGGGCGCTGGTGTCCTGAGCCTGGGGCAGATTTTCGACGGCGCGCCGGACATCCGCCAAGGCATCACAGGGCATTTCCCGTTCTTGCGCCTGAGTCTCGAGCTTTGCCAGCACAGCCAGACAAAAACGTCGGCCGTCGCCGACGCTGGCATCGAAGGCAACACCCGCCACGCGTTTCACTGTGCGCTGAAGCATTTGGGTGAACATCATCTTCCTCGCCCGTTTTCCCTTATCACCCGGGTATGGCCAGCCCTCTTCCCACCAGGTTTCCAGCACACAGTTCAACAGGTAAAGCGACAGCCCAAAGCGCTCACCGTCACCGCCTCGCTGCAACGAAATCATGAGAAAACCCAGAACTTTCAGGTCTTTACTCCGGGCAGACAGTATCTTCAAGGATCCACTTTCAACCTTGCCCCAATCAATGTCAGCGTGGGCAAGCGAGCCGACTTTCATGACCTCGTTTTCGAGAAACCCAAGGTCGGCGTCTTCTCCCAACGCGATGCCTGTCGCAGACTCGCCCTCGAGAGGCGCCACGATCTGCTCGACGTAAGGGTGCTGTTCGATAACCTGCATATTGCTGTCCTTGCGTTTTGCAGCCCGGCTACCAGCCGCAACGTTCACGGAGCGGGCGAATGGCTTGTTCAAAACCCGTCAGGTCGAATAAAAGTCCGTCGATACGGCTATTCCCGGAGTAAACACGAATATCGGTTTCCCGCCCCATTTCCTTGACGGCTCGAATCGCGGGCAAGCCGCGCCCGACGCTGAGCACGTAGCCGTTATCACGCACTCTCCAGTCGCTGCGGCCCGCGGCATCAGAAGCCCCAAGCCGGAGATTTACCCGTTCCGCGTCCAGGGGCTCTGGCAGCATGAGGGTAAGCTCCGTAATGTTGTTGTGGCATTGCAAGGCGAGTAAAGGTCGGGGCGGTTGTGCGCCGAGCGCCGGCACGGTGACCATGAGGCCCGCGGCCTTGCCTGTGTCGCGATAGGTGGTGCCGCCGGTATCGAATTCGGTTTCGGCCTGTGCATAGGCCTCCCGCCAGCGACGTGAGCGCTTCTGAGCGAGCACGCTGACAGCTGAAACAGCTCCGGCGTCACCCTGCGCCAGAGGCGTGCTGAAAACGTCATCAAAACACGCAAGCCGCTCCAGACGCTGAACCTGGCGGGTGCACTGGCGTGCATCGTCCAGTAATCCGGCCTGAGCAGGCCCGCATACGGCGAACAGGCTCAGAATCCCCAGAGTGCGAACGAGCGTGATGATGTTTGAGTACCTCATACGTCGGATACCTGATACTTCAGGCATTTGTGCGCGAGCGTACGCTTTGGCAAACCAAGACTTTCGGCGGCCTGGGCGCGGTTGCCACCGTACTGCCGCAGGCGATCGCGGATAACCTCGGCTTCAAACGTCTGGGCGGCGGCTTTGAGGTCGCGAATATCGCCCGTATCGGCCAGGGCGAAGGCCTCTGCATCCGATTGCGTGGTTTGAGGATTTGCCGTGCTGCCGGGCGCTGAGAACATGTCCATAAGCCTGAGCACCTCGGGTTGAATGTCGTCTCCAGCAGGGGTTTGCAGGCAGGCCAGCTCTATAATATTGCGCAGCTCTCGGGCATTGCCGGGAAAGTCGTAAGCCGAAAGCGCCTGCAAGGCGTGACTGCTGATACCCAGAGGCCCGGAGCCTTCACGCTCTTTGTAAAAGCGGATGAAGTGGCGACTGAGACATTCAAGATCGTCCAGGCGCTCACGCAGAGGCGTGACGTGAAGCGGAAACTGGCTCAGGCGATAGAACAGATCACGGCGGAAGCGGCCGTCTTCGATGCTCTGATGGAGCGGCTGATGGGTGGCCGCAACCAGCCTGAAATCGGAATGCTGCTCCTGACGGGCTCCAAGAGGCCGAAACTGACGGTTTTCCAGTACGCGCAGGAGCTTGGACTGCAAGGCGGTGGGCATGTCGCCAATTTCGTCCAGAAACAGCGTGCCGCCGCTGGCTTGTGCCAGCAGTCCTTCTTTAGCCTGGTCTGCGCCGGAAAAAGCGCCTTTGGTGTGGCCGAAAAGCTCGCTCTCCAGCAGGCTGTCGGGTATGGCCGCGCAGTTAACCACCACCATGGGGCCATCGGCGCGGTCCGAAAGTTCGTGAATACCCCGTGCGACCACGTCTTTGCCACAGCCGGTTTCGCCTTGAACAAGCACTGACAACTGGCTGCCGGCGGCGCGAACAACCTGAGCGCGCAGTCTGATCATGGGCTCAGAGGAGCCTACAAGCGTTTGAGCCAGTATTTCGCAGCGTTTACGAACGGTTTCTGCGTCGTGCAGGTTGTCCAGAGAGCGTTTGAGCAGGCGGCGCTGCCACACCTGATCACGGCTTTGCAGCTGCGATATCCATTGGTGGGTGAGCAGTTGCAGGAGGCCGCGATACAGCGGCTGGGCGGTTATGCCGCTCCAGTCGGAATCGTCGCGGCAGAGTACGAGTATGCCGAGGGCCCGGCCGTCGTCGCCTCTAAGCGGCTCGAGCCACAGGCATTTTGGGCGGTCGCTGGCTTCGATGAGGCTTTGGAAGCCCGGGTGATCGAGGCGGTAGCTTGCGGCGCGGGTTATCTCCCGGGCTTTGCCGGTTTGCAGCAGGTGCGCGAAGGGGTGGCTGAAGTCGCCACAGTCGAATTCGCCCGGTTCGGACAGCCCGCTGCAGTGCAGTGTGCGACCGCTCAGATCCAGTTCCAGTGCCCAGCAGCGGGTCAGGCCGAAGGTGTTTGCCAGCTGTGTTGTGGCGGTTTTCAGCAAATCCGGCAGTGTTGTTTGCCGGGTCAGTGCGACCGCAAGCTCGATGCCGGTGTGCAGTTCCATCTGCATCTGTCCCATTTTTCCTTTCCCGTCCTGTGTCTTCCTGCGGCCGCTCAGCAAACCATCTGGCTACCGAAACACGCTGTGAATACGTCCGTGTACGCTTGGCTACGCCATCCATGGCTCCGCACAGTTTCGGGAGCCAAATGGCTTACTTCGCTACTCTGCGTAGGGTCAGGCTACTGTTCCTGTGAACCTGTTTTCTGATGTACCTAGAGTTACCCTCTTAACCGGCTCCTTCGCTGCCAGCTTTTCCAGTAGCGCCAATGAGATTGGAGGCAGAAGCTCTCCTTCAATGATGGATTCCAACATCCGCGCTCCATTTTCACTGCGGGTGGCGCGGCTTCGAATGGCTTCAACCAGGCCGTCTTCCATGACCACTTCTGTGTGGTAGCGATCGCGAATCTGGTCGGCCAGGCGCTCCAGTTTGTCACCAACGATGCGGTTGAGGGTGTCTTCGCCCAGTGGCAGGTAGGGCACCACTTCCATTCGGGCCAGCAGGGCCGGTTTGAAGAAGTCGGCAAGTTCGGGATACAGCGCTTCTTCCAAGTTCTCCGGGTGTTCGGCGTGGTGGACGATGGTCTGGTAGCCGAGGTTGGAGGTAAGGAAGAAGACGATGTTTTTGCAGTCGATCAACCGGCCTTCGCCGTCTGCCAGCTCGCCTTTGTCGAAGGCCTGATAAAACAGGTTGAGCACTTCCGGATGGGCTTTTTCTACTTCGTCCAGCAGCACGACGGAGTAGGGTTTCTGGCGGATGGCTTCGGTGAGGATGCCGCCTTCACCATAGCCCACGTAGCCCGGCGGTGAGCCGATCAGGCGGGAGACGGTGTGTTTCTCCTGATACTCGGACATGTTGATGGTGGTGAGGAACTGGCGGCCGCCGTAGAGCAGTTCGGCGAGCTGCACGACGGTTTCGGTTTTGCCGACGCCGCTGGGGCCGACCAGCAAGAATGCGCCCATGGGCCGACCGGGGCGGCGAAGGTCTGCGCGGGCGGTGAGCAGGTGCTGGTGCAGGCAATCAATGGCGGTATTCTGGCCTTTGATGTGAGCTTGCAGGTAGGCCGGCAGGTGGGTGATTTTCTGTAGTTCGTCGGCGGTCATGCGGTTAACGGGGATACCCGTCCAATCGGCGATGACCTCGGCAATCTGGCGGGCATCTACCCGTGCGTGCACCAGCGGATCGTCGCCTTGTAATTGAGTCAGTTCCTGTTCGAGGGCGGCCGCTTCGTTTTGCAGGTTTAGATGCTCTTCAAGACCGAGCTCTTCTACCAGATTTTTGCCTTCGCTCATGGCATCTTCGACCATCGTATCTTCGCTCTGGACCGGGTTAAGCAACTGCTCCCGGATCTCTACCAGGCGGGCGACCAGTTCCCGTTGGGCGTTCCAGCTTTGCTCCAGTTCCGCTGCCTGCTCGTTCAGTTCGGCGAGGCGCTGTTGCAGTTCTGTTTCGCGGGCGGCATCAACGGTCTGGCCGAGGGTGTGTTCACGGCTGAGCAGTTCCTGCTCCATGGCGAGTTGATGTCGTTCGCTGTGCACGTGGCTGAGCCTGCGGGGTGGCGTGCTCAAGTTCAGACTCACGCGGGCGCAGGCGGTATCCAGCACGTCGATGGCCTTATCCGGGAGCTTCCGGCCGGCCAGGTAGCGGGCGGACATGTCGGCAGCGGCTTTCAGGGCGCTATCCGCAATAAGCACCTTGTGGGATGTTTCGTACACGGCCCGCAGGCCGCGCAGAATGTGAACGGCCTGTGCCGGGCTGGGCTCATCCAGCGCCACCGGCTGGAAACGGCGACTGAGGGCCGAGTCTTTTTCGAAGTATTTTTTGTACTCGCGCCAGGTGGTGGCGGCGATGGTACGCAGCTCGCCTCTTGCCAGTGCCGGCTTGAGCAAATTGGCAGCGTCGGAGCCGCTTTCGCTGTTGCCAGCGCCGATCAATGTATGGGCTTCGTCGATGAACAGAATAATGGGCGTGGCTGAGCCTTTCACCGCTTCTATCACGCCTTTCAGGCGTTTCTCGAATTCGCCTTTTACCGAGGCGCCGGCCTGCAGTGCGCCCATATCAAGCGTCCAGAGTTGAACCTTTTGCAGGCGATCTGGCACGTCGCCGGTAACGATGCGCAGGGCAAGGCCTTCCACAACCGCACTTTTGCCAACGCCGGCATCCCCCACCACAATGGGATTGTTCTTGCGTCGGCGGCAGAGGATATCAATCATCTGGTCAATTTCGGCGTCTCGACACACCACCGGGTCCAGCTTTCCTGACCGTGCCAGAGCGGTAAAATCAGTTGCGTAGCGCTTGAGCGGGTCCATGTCCGTCTCGGCCCGGCTTGCGCCAGCTTCGCCTTGCTCTATGGCCGGTCGCTCGGCAGAGCCCGTGGTCATGGCGTCGAACTGACGGCGCAGGTGTTCACGGTTGATGTCCCGAAGCTGCTGGCTTACCTGTGGCATCAGGTAGCGGTTGGCGTTCAGCAGCAACGCCAGGAATACCGCACCTGAGCGCAGATCACGATGGTTCAGCTCGGTTGAAGCCAGCAGCCAGGCGTCTTGCAGCAGATCAATCAGCAGCGGTGAAAAAGACGGATAAGCCTCTGCCGTCTGCGGTTCGCCGTTGAGGCTTTCACCGACAACCTGCTGAAACGTCTGATGGTTAATTCCGGCCTGCTCCAGTATCTGGCGCGCATCACAAAACGGCGTTTCCAGCAATTTGAACAGCATGTGAGCCGGGGTAATTTCTGCGCCCTGGCGGCTGATACAGAGGGCCGCGGAGGCTTCCAGCCCGTTGCGGCAAATGTCATTGAGGCGCCCGATAAGCGCCGGTAGTTCTACCCGAATCACAGTGATATCCCTATTTCGGTAGTTGTTCCAGTACGCTGAGCACATCCCTGATGCGATCTTCCAGCGCTATGTTGTAAAGACTGTAAATGCCCGCCATGACCACCACAAACAGCCCTGCAATACCCCAGAGCGGCAGGCCGCTGCGCAGCCGGTTACGCGCCGGCGTTACATTGATCTGTGCGTCTGCAAGAGCCCCCGGGCTCTGGTCTGCTCTGAGTGATCGCAGTTGTTCGTGCAACCCTCGCAGAATCTGTTCGTATTCATCCCGGCCGTTTTCCATCACTTTGTAACGGCCTTCAAAGCCCAGACAAAGGCAGAGGTAGATAAATGCCAGCATGTCTTTGTAACGCGCCGGCTCCCGCTCCATGCGCGCGAGGATGGTGAACACTTTTTCACCGCCCCAGGTTTCGTTGTGAAAGCGTGACAACAGCGAGTGCTGAGACCAGATACTGTGGGCACCCCACTCCGTGCCCAACACCGCCTCATCAATAAACGCACACAGTACATAACGGTAAGCCACCACCGTAGGACGCTCGTAGCCCTGTTCGACCAGCTCGCGATCGATAGCGGCCACCTCGTCCACTACCTGTCGGTAGAGGCTGTCAACCGAGCCGAAATCCGCCAGCCGACGAATCCGGATCACCAGCCCGAGCAGAGGTGTGGCGGCATCGGTCAGACGATTGTGTTCCTGCCCCCTGAGCTGGAACTGTTCATTACCAAACTCACCGCCGGCGGGTCCGTTTTGCGGTTGTTCATCGGCGAACAACAGGTCGCTGAATTCGCGGGTATTGGCACGCCCGCTGCCGTTGGGCAGATCGATTGCCGGTGCATCTGTCATGATTTAGTTCCTGATTGCCCAGAACTGCATTTCCAGACCCGGGAAGCTGCCCGCGACGTGGAAAGCAAAACCGCTGGCGTTATCGAGCATTTGCCAGGCCTGGCTTTGGTCGTCCAGCCGAAAGTACACAAACCCGGCGTGATAGGGCAACTGGCGCGGCGCCACCGGCAAGGCCGACAGTGGAATGCCCGGCAGTTGCAGGCTGATGAGATCGCGGATTTTCTCCACCGAGGCCACTTTGCACTGTTGGGTAAACTGCTTGCGCAGATCATCCAGCGGCATATCGGCTTTGACCGCCAGAATGAATTCGGCACTCTGAATCAACTGGCCGTCCTGAACCGGGGCTACCGTCAACCCGTATTGGCGCTGCTGCAACTGAATGGCCAGAGCGCGAGGCTCCAGTACGGTGCTGAGGGATTGCCGCAATACCTGCATCAGCGGTGTAAAACTGTCTTCAGGCAGATCGTGATCGTACGCCGGGTATTCCCGGGGCAGACGGCCTTCGTCGGTAAACGTCACCAGTTCACCGCAGAGTTCCAGCAAGGCTTCGTACAGACGTTCCGGATGCAACTGCCGCAGGCGGGCCAGATGCATGAATCTGGGGTGCGCCCGGTTCAGCATCTGCAACAGCATGAAATCCGCTACATCGGCAACACCGCCCTGCCCCGGAGCTCCAACACGTTCCGCAATACTGCGGGCACGTTCGCGCATCAGGCCCGCCATTTCACCGACAAAGCGCTGCAATCTGAGTGCCGAGCGAACGCTTAGCATGGTGGGAATGAAGTTCGGATCCATTACCAGGCTGCCATCCGGGCGCTTCTCCAGAATCCGGCCGATGGCCAACGCGGCATACGCGCTTCGATCATCCCGCTCCAGCATAAGCCTGGGTGCAACTTGAGCCACGTCGATGACGTGGGCATCGCCATCAATAGAGTGCAAATCCCGGATTTCGGCACTCTGAGCCCGGAAACGCCCGGCCACCGGCGCATCCGGCCATTCCACCTCCATCAGACTGTTGCTGCCCAGCGGCAGGGCCAGATACACAATCTGGTTGGCAACGGATGCATCGGCGATCTCCAAAGGCTCCGGCATTACGTCATCCTGGGGCAAATTGAAACGGATGCCGTCGGGAAACAGCCCGCGGGCCCGCACCAAGCCGATACGCCCAAAACTCAGATACTCGGCGTTCAGTTCGAGATCACTGAAACCATAGAGGTAATCTGACACGGCGAGAGATCGCTCATTGATCTGGTGCTCAAGATACCGCTGCTGCTGTTGGAAATGCTGTGGCTTGATAAAAAGACCATCACTCCAGACGACTCGATTGGTGACCGCCATCAGGATTCTTCCGCCCGCTTGAGTTGTACTTCTCTGTCTCGCAGATTCACCAGAAGATGATAGCGACCCCCGACAGGATCCACCTTGACCACCTTTTTCCACTGGGACAGATTTGGATAGGCATAGAACGCAATCACCCCGATAAACCGGGTGTCGCCGCTGATCTCGAATGATTCCACAAACTTGAACTGTCCGGGCACGAGAGCGTAATCATTGTGATCTATGTAGTTCCGACCCAATGAGTCCTCCAGCTCGTTCAACAACTGGTCAAAGTCGCCGGCCATCAGCAACGAGCTGTCACGCAGTTCAATAATCTGAAAGGCGATCGGTGTGGGCGCCAGGGATTCGTTGGGATTCACACCTGGTTCGGCAACCATGGTCAGATCCACCCGGCTGGGAAGGTCCTCCGGGTAACCCACGGGGATATCCGGATCCCATAGCACTTTCGCGGTTTTGGTAACGGCGTTGTAAGGCGTGCTGCATCCCGCAAGCACAAACACCATGGCCAGCGCCATCGTCGGCGCCCTCCACCGCACTGTCCACAGCGCTCTCCACAGCACCTTCCACAACACAGCACATTTGCAGAATTTCACAACAGATTCTCCCTTTGTAGTTGGCGCAGATGCTGGTCGTAAGCCTGGTCAAACACCTCCTGAAACAGGCGTTCAAAACCCTGCTGACGACTCGATTTCAATTCCCGGTAATAATGCTGGTACATATCCCAGGCCCAGCGGCCTTCATCTTCAGACTTTTGCAGGCCACGCCGATAGCCGTGAAAGCGGCGGAGCAACGCTTCCGGTGAGAACGCGTGGAGGATGGCCTCCAACGCTTCGCTGATGGCCTCGCGGGTGGCTCGCTGATGGTGGTTAAGGCTTTGCAGGCTTTCCTGCACGGCGGCAGGTGCCGACAGATGCACCGGGCTGCGCTGGCTCGCGAACAGGGTCTGAACGGTTTCTTCGTAGTCACCACCAAGGCGCAACGGATTGTCTTCGATAGGTTGCAAACGGGTGCGCAGCGCCTGATGACGACTGTCTTCATTCTGGTGTAGGTCCAGCAACCCTTCTATTGCCGCTTTAAGCGTTTGCCCGGCCTCTTCCAGAAACAGCTGCATATCGTCGCTGTCAGCAAAGGTGAGCCCCGATTCCAACCCGTGCATCAGCGGGGCGGCACTGATGTGCTTGCGGCTCTGATCGCTCTTTGCCGCACCCGAGTCTCGGCCCGGTGCGGTGGTATTGGTGTGCGACATCCTGTCTCTCTCTCCTTTTCCTACCGGAAGCCCCATCGCGACATCGCGGTTTTCCCGGTATTCATCCGTTACGTCGGTTTCCTTGGCGAACCATTCGCGCTCGCTTGCCATCAGTGTGCGTTCCTCCTGATCAGCGCAAGCCGGTTCATTCTTCCAATGCATCATGGGATCCGCGCTGAGGATGTCTGTGGCCGCGGGTGCCAACCCTTCCAACGGTTCAGTGACCTGCAGGCGCGCGCCGTCAGCTCCCCGTGCCAACTCGCCTTCGGCTACATCCACCAGCTCTCTGTCTTCCGAGGCCGCACGATGTTCTCTGGATGGCCACGCTTCATCAGCCGGCGCGGCTGACAGCTCGGCCCTCAGGCGGTAGCGACCTATGCTGACCGTATCGCCCTCCTTCAATCTTGCGCGGCGACCTCGGCCGACCGGCTGGGTGGCGCTGTTGATGTAGGTTCGACCACTGCGATCAATCAGGCAGAAGCCACCCTCCAAAAGCCGAACTTCCGCGTGGCACGGAACCGCGCCCGTGCGATGCGCTGACAACTGCCAGGTGTCGTTGCCGGCTGTGCCAATGGACCCTCCTTGAGGGCCGAAATTGTGCTCAATACTGGCGCCACTTCGTGTGGTGCCCGGGTTAGTGACTGTGAGCTTCAGGCTGGTTACTGGCCGTTCGTCCATGATTGCGTTCCTTTTCCCTGTTAACGGCGTATCTGAATTCGCACCGCTGGCCGACGCCGGGATTTTTCCGGCGTCAAGAATGAGTTCCAGCCAAGCCGCACCTCCTGCCCTAGTTGCATGGGGCGGATATCCTGAGCCCGCATTTGCAATTCGAGGTCGTAAGCCAGCTGCTCACGAGTAGCGAATTCCACCAGTTTCAGTAAGCGCTGGTAATCCTGTCCGTTGGGCAGAAAATCGGCAAAGCGCTGGCGGCTCAGATTTCGAATTCGAAGGACAAATTTGCCGCTGCGATCACGGATCTGCGCTCCCACCAACGTGTCGTTTCCAAGCGTCGCATTGCTCTGGCCCAAGCGTGTTTGCTGATCATCGGCAATGGCAACCTTGCGAAGAACCCACTGTTCAATGCTGACATCGTCCAGATCAAAACAGTGACCCACGATGCCGCTAACCACTTCCGGAGAACGGCTCCGACCCGCCATCAAACCGGAGTAAGCCAGCATTTTCGACCAGTTGACCGGCGTAGCGTCTCGCAGCCGGCTATCGCCAAGGCCTATAAGCGCGTAAATAAGATCGGAAAAGCCGTCTGACGCGCCCGGGCGAAAACGCACGTAGTAGCGGTATTTTCGCCACGAACGATGAAACAGGGTGACCAGCCGGTGGTTGAAAAAATCCAGAAAATGCCGTCGAATACCGAGATTCTGCCCGGCCTCCCAGGCCAGATCCTCAAGGTAATAGCCAGGCAATGGCGACTGTGAGCCGTGCAGGCCCAGAAAACTTACTTCCATCTGATAGGGTGCGTGTTCGTGCTCCGGGGACAACGCCGACACCACATCACTGCCGGGAAACCCAAGCCCCGCCGAGGCGGAAAACCGGATGCGCTCCCGGCGCGGCTGGTCGTCCTCGCCACGCTCCAGATCATCACCGTGATGCCGGTGAATCAAATCCACAAGCTGAAAAAAACTGTAGCGCCGCGCATTGCCCAGGACGGGTTGCAGGCCGACTACATCAGCGGCTGCTGACCCTGCTGTAACGTCCATGTGTACCGTTCCTGGTTGTCTGTATTCACCACTTCCAGTTGGTGAAATGCGTTGATGCTGGCGTAAAGTGCGAAGAATTGGCTGAGTACCGTACCAAACAGGTATAGATCGCCTTCCGAGGCAAAGGCCTGCTGGTCCAGTTTTAACACCGAGCGAATGCCCCGAACCGGCAGCCCGCGGATCATCCTGTCTACCGGTGTGGTTTCGATTGCGCTGATACCGGCAAGGCGCTTCTGGGATACCCGCTCAGCCTGACGGTCTACCAGTGCGCGAAAGTCATACACCCGCAATACGGTGCGCAGGGCGTCCACGTCCAGCATCGAAAGATAGTTCAGGGATAGATTCGAGATTAGCGTCCACAACAGACTGCCATCAAGGGTGGGTCTCAGGGTTGCGGTGGGTCGCGTGATATTGCTGAACGATGCAAACGCTGGCGTGGTCTCGGTCGCCATGCACACCTCCCCGATCGCCAACTGCTGGGGTAGTTGGCGATTGGTGCAGGTAAGCGTCAGCGATATTGCTTCCTGACGATCGAAACACTCGGACTCGTCGCCACGAACGAACGCGATGTAGTGATCAAATCCATCGCCGCGCACACTTTCCCGGGCTCGCACCCTGTAATACAGGGCTGTGCGGCCGCGATCCCGCTCCACTTCGTGCTGAAAGCTTTCAAACGCTGTGTAAATCCTGGGCTCACCCCGCCCGGAGCGACCCTCCAGCCAGCCTTCGACCTGTTCGATATTGAACACCTCAAAATGGTCCGGTGAGCGGCTTGAAGCCAGAATCCGGTATTCCGTTTGCCGCCCGTTAAGGTCGACCGGCTCGCCCTCATGGTTGAACAGATTCACCGCCGGCGTGCAATAGAGCTGCATATTTTCAGCTCTGACTCGCGCATCCGGCGGCAAAATCCGGCTGAAATGAAATCTTAGCCGGATTTCATCTGCCTGAATTGCCGGCAACCGGTTTCCCAGGCCAGTAATGTCCACAAATCGGAACGCCTCAGGAAAGCTGAGATATTCCTGCAGAATCCGATACCCCGGGTAGGCATTTTTGGGATAGGGCAGCATGGTTTCATCACTGGAAAATCCGACTGGTTGCAACAGCGAGGATGGCAGGCTATAAACCGACTCCCCGACCACAAGCTCCATGCGGCTGAGATAGTGGTTCAGCCAAAGATACAGCGTCTCTGCCGTATGGTTGTCGCCACCAAGATAAAACCGCAGTGTGTCGAGGCCCAAAGCGCTCAGTGGCTGATCGGTATGCAGGGCCAGATCCACGGTCATTGATGACACTTCCCGGGAGTGTTCTGCCTGAGCATTCGCCACGCTGATGGGAAACACATCAACGACACGGCAGGTGCGAAACCTGCATTGAGTTTGTCGGGTAGGGTCTCCGATTGGTCGGCTTTTGATCTCGGTGTGACGCTCAACCCGTTGGCGTTCACTGATGGCATGCAGTTGGGGATCAAACCGCATGATGGTGCAACTGGGAACCGGCCGAAGGTAGTTAGGCCAGAGCATATTGAGCAGAGAGTGCGTCAGTTCGGGGAACTCGTCCTCAACTTTCTCGCGAAGTTTCCCGGTCAGAAACGCAAAGCCTTCCAGAAGTCGCTCAACGTCCGGATCTGTGCTCTGCTCAGACAGGAAGCGCGTCAGTTGCGGATGGGCCTCCGCGAACTCTCGCCCCTGTAATCGCAGAAAGCTCAGTTCGTCTCTGTAAAATCGGTTTAACTTCATACTGCTACTGCGTCCTTGGGAGTATGAGCCGGTGGGTATACTTTTCTTCCGGGAAAAACAACTCGCTGCGCTCAGGCATTTTTTTCCCTGCAAAAAAGCATCCCCACCGTCTTCTGCCATCCTTGGTTATTGCTGATCTTTTTAACTACATCACTCGGTAGTAGCGTTTGTCATCCAGTAATAAATCTATGGTTGTTTTGTCGTCTTTTGCGCCGTTGTTCAGGTATACCGTTACCTGGAAACGCAGCTGCAATGGATCCGGGCCTTGGGGCAGCGCAACAACATCAACGCGCTGGACCCTGGGCTCGTATTTTTCGATGCACTGGCGAATCGCACTCCGGATCTGGATACTCAGATCATGGGTGCCCAGGGTCGCGTCATTGAAGTCGAGCAACCCCAGTTCCGGCACGCAGGCACTGTTGCCAGGGTGGGCATTGAGCAGGCGCACCATGTGGCGTTTGATGGAATCCACCACGTGAGTGACTTCGCCCATGCCTTGCCCTGCGGGAGCAGCAGCCTGCTCCAATCGTTCGAACAGGCTGCCTCCCCTGGTTTGTCCGTCGCCACTGAGCACGGATTAATCCTTGTCCAGACGGCCCACAAGCGACAGTTCGAAGTTGGCTCCCATATATTTAAAGTGCGGACGCACGGCCAGGGACACCTGGTACCAACCCGGATCGCCTTCCACATCGGATACGGTTATTTTTGCGGCGCGCAACGGGCGGCGACTGCGTACGTCGGCGGGAGGGTTCTCCTGATCTGCCACATACTGTCGAATCCAGGTGTTCAGTTCGCGTTCCAGATCCTGACGTTCTTTCCAGGAGCCGATCTGTTCCCGCTGCAACACCTTGATGTAGTGGGCGAGGCGGTTAACGATCATCACGTAAGGCAGTTGGGTTCCCAGTTTGTAGTTGGTCTCCGCTTCCTTGCCTTCCTTGGTGCTCGGGAACTGTTTGGGTTTCTGCACGGAGTTGGCAGAAAAGAACGCTGCGTTATCACTGCCTTTGCGCATGGTGAGCGAGATAAAGCCTTCGTCGGCCATTTCGTATTCACGGCGATCGGTGATCAACACTTCGGTGGGGATCTTGGCTTCCAGTTGGCCGAAAGATTCGAACATGTGAACCGGCAAATCTTCGACAGCACCGCCGCTTTGCGGACCGATAATGTTCGGGCACCAGCGATACTTGGCAAAGCTTTCCGTCAACCGGGTGGCGAGCAGGTACGCGGTATTACCCCACAGGTAGTGCTCGTGATCGCCGGAAACGTCTTCTTTGTAGTTGAAGCTGCGCACCGGATTCTCGCTGGGGTCGTAGGGCACCCGCAACAGGAAGCGCGGCGACGTCAAACCCAGGTAACGGGCATCTTCGGATTCCCGCAGCGCGCGCCATTTGGCGTATTTCGGGCCTTCAAAAACGGCTTTCAGCTCTTTGATCGCCGGCAGTTCCTGGTAGCTGTCGACGCCAAAAAACGACGGCGCAACGGAGGACAGGAAGGGTGCATGGGCCATGGCGCCTACCGATGAAACATGCTGCAACAGCTTCATGTCCGGGGTGGACGGCGTGAACGAGTAATTACCCACCACGGCGCCTACGGGTTCGCCGCCGAACTGACCATATTCCGTAGAATAAATGTGTTGGTAAAACCCGGTCTGGGTAACGTCCGGAGCGAATTCGAAGTCTTCCAGCAGTTCGGTTTTGGTGGCGTGCAGGATATCCACTTTAATGTTCTCGCGGAAATCGGTGCGGTCAACCATCAGCTTGAGACCGCGCCAGGAAGATTCCAGCTCCTGCAGTTTTGACGCGTGCAGGATTTCATCCATCTGGGCGCTGATTTTGCGATCCAGTTCGACCACCATCTGATCGACCAGTGCCTTGTTGACTGGCTGACCTTTCTCTTCGCTTTTCAGCAGATTCGCGATGAACGTCGCAACGCCTTTGCGGGCAACATCATAGCCTTCATCAGCCGGAGCCATGCGACTGTTGGCCATTACCTGGTCAAGTAACGAGCCTTCCATTACAGATTCGGAGGCAGCAGATTGCTGCTCAGTAGTATCAGACATACCACATCCCTTTAGTACGTGATTGATATTCAGTGGTGGCCATCGCGTTCAGGCGACGGTATTGATTACTCGCTGTCGGTAGCCAGTTCAAGCTCGGTCAGCAACGCTTCCCTGGCCTGGTCGTTATCCAGCAGTTCCTGCAGTTTTGAGCGGAACGAAGGCACGTTGCCCAGCGGGCCTTTAAGCGCTACAAGCGCTTCCCGAAGCTCAATAAGCTTCTTCATTTCGGGAACCTGGCGGGCAATGCTGTCGGGCGAGAAATCTTCCAGAGACTGGAATTCAAGATGCACCGGCAGTTCGTCGGCCGCGTCTTCCAGCTGGTTTGCGACGGTGGTAGAAAGCGTGAGACCGGCTTCCTTCATGACAGAACGAAAGTTGTTCTTGTCGACAGAAATGGCCTTACGTTCTTCAATGGGGGTTTCTTCGGCGTGTCCCTTGAAATCACCCACGACGAACATTTTCAGCGGCAGCTCAGTTTCAGCCTGCTGATCTCCGGTGGCGGGGACATACTTAATATTGATGCGCTCTTTCGGCGCGACAGAACCGTCTTTGGACGACATGGCTTGCTCCCTGTGCAAATCATTTGCAGTTGTTCAATCCCTGGTGCGCTCCTTCCTGGAACGCAACGCTGAAACTGTACACAGATGGTTCAGGTTTCTCAAGCAAAAATTGGCCAGCAAAGCATCAGAATGTGGGATTTGGGCAAACGCTTGCCAAAGTGCCTGTGTCCTCCGGGCCAGAATAACCGGGGAATCGGCCAATGACGGCAGTCGGCTCCGTGGCTATACTCCTGTAAGCTTGGACGCGTGTCATCGCGCTCTCACAACAACCAAGGAGGAAACGACTATGAGCGATCTAAACGCCAGATTCGACGAGGCCGTCAACGATATCCAGAATGCGGAAGGCGATTTCAAGCCCTCTAATGAAATGAAGCTGGAGTTCTATGCTCTTTACAAGCAGGGCACCGTAGGGGATGTTTCGGGCAAGCGTCCAGGGATGATGGACTTTGTTGGCCGTGCCAAATACGACGCCTGGGAAAAATGCCAGGGTATGTCGAAAGACGACGCCATGCAGAAATATATCGACAAGCTGGAAGCGCTCAAGTAAACCCCTGATTTCCCCCATCACAGGAGCCGCCTTGAAAACACCACTCGTTACACGACAGGGCTATGATGACCTGCAAAAAGAGCTGGATGAGCTTTGGCGGTTTGAGCGCCCGGAAGTCACCAAAAAGGTTACCTGGGCCGCCAGCCTTGGTGATCGCAGCGAGAATGCGGACTATCAGTACAATAAAAAGCGGCTCCGCGAGATTGACCGCCGGGTAAGGTACCTGAGGCGCTGCCTGGACACCCTCAAAGTGATTGACCTTCGCCCGGAACAAGAAGAAAAAATCTTTTTTGGTGCCTGGGTAGAAGTCGAAAACGATGACGGGAAAACGCTGACATTCCGAATCGTGGGCTACGATGAGATTTTCAATCGCACCGATTATATTTCCATTGACTCTCCGATGGCTCGAGCCCTGTTGAAAAAAGAAGTAGGCGACGA
>NZ_DRGY01000116.1 GCF_011049865.1 Marinobacter antarcticus
AAAGTAAGCCTAACTTGGATATAACAGCTTCGGATATAACAGCGTCAAAGGAGACAGGTAATGGGCAAGAATTTCATTGGTCTGGATACGGAAAAAACGGTAAAAATGGCCGATTCTCTCAACGATCTGCTATCCAACTATCAGATCTTTTACATGAACGTGCGGGGTTATCACTGGAACATCAAGGGTGATAATTTCTTTGAGCTTCACGTTAAATTTGAAGAGTTGTACGACGATTTGCTGTTGAAGATTGATGAAGTTGCAGAGCGTGTTCTCACGATCGGGCACCGCCCGGCCCACGCATACAGCACCTACATGGAGCGTTCGGACATACCTGAGCAAAAAGATGTGTCGGATGGCAAGCAAGCCATGGAGAATATACTGGACAGCTTTGCCAAGCTGATTGGTAAACAGCGGGAATTGTTGAGCCTGGCCGGTGATGCTGAGGATGAAGGCACGGTCGCGTTAATGAGCGATTACATTGCCCAGCAGGAAAAAACGGTCTGGATGTACCGCAGTTACCTGGGGCACTGAGGCCTGCGGGCGTTTATCTGGCGGCCATTTGGCCGCCTTTTTTTCATCGGTGTAAAACAGGCTGATTTACGTGCCAACGGTCAGGGGCTTTACTTGCTGGTGTAAAAACCATCGTTCGGTGACGACCTGACGCGTAAACCAGTGCGATCGCATCAATGTGCTCGCCAAGGGCATTTTGATCCAGTCGGGCACTTGAAAGCTCTCTCGAAAGCCGTCTTTAAGGCTCTCCTCAAAGCCCTCCTCTGTGACCGGCCTGCGATGACCAAAGCGTTCTGCAACCGCATCACCGTATGCCTGCAAAGAGGCGGCGGAGACATCCGGAGCCTGCCGAATGACATCGGCCGCCAGTAATGCGGATTCGATCGCCGGGCGAATACCCTCTCCGCTTTGTGCATAGGCAAGCCCGGCCGCATCGCCAATCAGCAGCAAGCCATCATTTACCAGCGGTCGTGCTGCATGGTCGTAGAGTAAATAAGCATGGCCTTTGAAGCGGCCGGGCAGCGCCTCGGGAAGTCGGCCAGCGGCGCTCATGGCCGCCACGAACTCCTGCAAGTGTTTGGTCAGCTTGTGATTGTCTTCCCGCCCGAGGCCAATGTTCAAATAGTTACCTTTGCGAAAGATCCAGGCATAGCCTTTGAGATCCCGGCAAAACCAGAGCTCCGGTGTGTCGCCCCGGGCTTCGCAGGTTCTTGCTTGTTCGTGAGTCATTTCGAACTCGATTTCCTTGGCGGCCACAACGGTTTCATGGCTTCCCGGGCCATCGCCAGTCAGCATGGCAACCGGACAGAAATGCCCGCCGGCGCCCACCAGTAACGGCGTTGACCAGGTATCGTTGATCAGCCAGT
Organism: Marinobacter antarcticus; assembly: GCF_011049865.1. Taxonomy (GTDB): domain Bacteria; phylum Pseudomonadota; class Gammaproteobacteria; order Pseudomonadales; family Oleiphilaceae; genus Marinobacter; species Marinobacter antarcticus_A. The sequence goes on from NZ_DRGY01000116.1 coordinate 1,380, forward strand.
GACCCGCTTTACGAGTGATGCTTTTAATCGGTGTGTCAAGTTGTTTGGGCGTGTTTGTACGGCTTAGCAGGTAGTTGTCGAACTCACACCGGCGAATGCCGTAGCTGACGACCCTGCCGTGATCATTTTCAACGGCAGGCTGCCCCATCATCCCGATCCGGAAGCGCCGTATGGGTTGAAGCGTGAGGGCATTTGCGTATTCGGCGAGATCAATATCCAGGGCTTCCATCACGGCAGGTGTGACCCAGCCAGCGCAGGTTTTATCCCTGGGGAAATGCGCTTTATCGATCAATAAAACGCGTTTTCCGCTGCCTTCAAGCGCTTTTGCCAAGGTGGATCCTGCGGGGCCTGCCCCCACAATAATCAGATCGTAAGCGTCCATATCCAGTAACCTCAGGTAGCTTCGGCGGCAGCGGGGACGCTGTAGAGATCCTGACGTGTTGCGGGCAGTTCGTTGTTGTCACCGTGGGTAAACACAACCTGAAAAAGCTGCAGCGAACCCGCCCGGAAGGCCGCGACGGAACCGGCAAGGTACATGCGCCAGGCCCGGGTAAAGTACTCATCGTGCATGTTGCAGATGGCCTCTTCCGCTGCATCAAAGCGCTCGATCCAGGCGTTCAAAGTGCGGGCGTAGTGAAGCCGGAGATTTTCGACATCCAGCACAGAAAAATCTCCGTGCTCGCACAGCGCCATGAACTCGCCAATGCTGGGGGGGTATGCCCCCGGAAATATGCGCTTCTCGATCCACGTGTTCATCAGCATGGGCTGGTTACGGCCAATACTGTGAATGAGCGCGATGCCCTTGGGCTTCAGTGAACGTTTGATGGTTTCTGCCAGAGCGAAGTAGTTCTCCTTGCCAACGTGTTCCAGCATGCCAATCGAGACGAACGCGTCGTATTGGCCCTTAATATTGCGATAGTCGTCCTCAACATAGTCGATCAGGGTGTCCAGGCCCCGTTTGCGAGCCTGTTCCCGGGCATAGACGGTCTGCTCCCGGGAGATGTTGTACGCGTGGACCTTTACCCCGTAATGTCGTGCCATGTAGCGCGCCAGTCCGCCCCAGCCGCAACCCGCCTCCACCACCGTCATGCCAGGTTTTAGCCTGAGCTTTCTGCATACGTGTTCCAGCTTGGCCAGTTGAGCTTGTTCAAGGCTCAAGTCGGGCCGCTCATAGTAGGCGCAGGTGTACTGCATTTCCGCCTGATCGAGCCAGAGCCGGTAAAAGTCATTGCCCAGATCGTAATGATGGTGGATGTTCTCCCGAGCTTCGGAAAACCCGGCCGCTCTGGGCGCATGATTGCGCCAGAGAGCCTCCAGCCAGCGCGGCCATTTTTGCTGGGCTTGATGAATCGTTCGGTAAAGCGTCTCCATCAGATCCGACAAATCGCCCTCTATATCAAGACGACCGGCACTGTATAGATCACCGAATGCCAGATTAGGGTTGGCGACCAACGCGTATAGCGCCTTTGGATCAGCAAGATGCAGAGTAAACTTGGCGGGTTGTTCACTGGGCTCAATGATGTCGTCGTTCCAGAGCCGGAAGCGAATCGGGGGCGATCCGGCCATGCGCAATAACTTGGCCACCAGCCAGCGTTCATGGGTGTGAGGCGCGCGATCCACGTGAGTGCTTTGCAAAGGCAGGTTCAGGATGCGGGATTTTTCATTGTGTTCATTAAATCCGGCGTTTTCGCCAGGTTTGCGAACGCTTTTCTGGTTCACGGATCTTGTCCCCTTTTTTCACCTCAACATCGCTGTTCAGGCTGGCGGCTGGGCGCAGGGCTAGTCCCGAATACCTGTCTGAGAACTGCCGGCTATCCGTTCAGTATAGGAAATGTTTTGTCTTTGTCAGGTATGTGGGGTAGGGAGGAGGGAAGTCGGCAACCGGGCCAGTCGACCCGGTTGCGCGATAAATCAGTAAGAAGAGCTCATACCGAACCATTCAGGGAAAATTACGATCAGCGCCAACACAAGCACCTGTATGAGGATGAACGGCACCACCCCCTTATAGATATCGATCGTTCGTACTTGCGGTGGTGCGACCCCTTTAAGGTAAAACAACGCGAACCCGAAAGGCGGTGTCAGAAAGCTGGTTTGCAGGTTCATGGCGATAAGAATGGCAAACCAGAGCATGTTTATGCCCATGGCCTCAGCTACCGGCGCCAGAATGGGCACAATGATGAAGGAGATTTCCACAAAATCTATGAAGAAGCCCAGCACCATGATGACCAGCATGGAGAGGATGATGAAGCCCCACTTCTCACCGGGTAGCTGCAACATCCAGTCTTCCAGCAGGTAATCGCCACCGGTGTAGCTGAAGACCATGGAGAATGCGGTAGCGCCGATCAGAATGGCGAACACCATGGCCGTAACCTTGACCGTATCTTTCGACGCATCCCACACCATCCGGAATGAGAACTGGCGGTAGATGATGGCCAGAACAAGGGCACCGACACCGCCCAGTGCGGACGATTCCGTGGGTGTGGCAATGCCGGCAAAGATTGAGCCGAGCACAATGATGATCAGTGCCAGTGGCGGAATGATCGCCAGCAGCGCGTTCATGACCTCTTTTTTGCGGGAGATGCTGTTGTCTTCCGGCATGGGCGGGGCGGTTTCTGGCCGGAATCGCGTCATGATCAGGATGTAAACAACATAGAGCCCGATGAGAACCACGCCCGGCCCGACAGCAGCCCTGAACAAATCGCCTACCGGAAGACCCAGCACATCACCCAGAATGATCAGAATGATGGACGGCGGAACGATCTGGCCCAGCGTGCCGGCAGCACAGATGGTGCCGGTTGCCAGGCGTTTATCATAATTGTGGGCAAGCATAACGGGCAATGAGATCAGGCCCATAGCAACAACGCTTGCGCCCACGACGCCAGTGGATGCCGCAAGCAGGGCGCCTACCAGAATGGTCGAAATCGCCAGGCCTCCGGGTAGACCGCCAAACAGACGACCCATAGAGGTTAACAGTTGCTCGGCCAGGCGCGTACGTTGCAGGATAACACCCATGAAAATAAACAGGGGCACCGCCATCAGAACGGTATTTTGCATAACGCTCATGATGCGATAAGGCATGAAAGCGAACAGATCCATGCCTTGGGCATAGATGCCAAAAACCAAAGCAACGCCGCCAAACGTAAAGGCGACAGGGAAGCCCAGCATCAGCATGAAAAGGGCGGCGAGGAACATAATCATGCCGATCATGCGAGTCCCTCCCCACCTTCCTCTACGTCATACTGTTTTTCGCCAGACATAACGCGCAGGGCGAACGTCGCCATATTGAGACCGGCAATGGCGATAAAAAATGCGGTAAGAGGAATCACAGATTTGATAATCCAGCGTTGGGGCAGGCCACCGGGGTCGCCGCTGCCTTCGCCCATGGTGTAAGAATCCAGTGCGAAATCGTAACCGTAAATGCCAATCAGCCAGGCGAAGGGTACGACAAAAAACAGGGCGCCTGCGAGATTAATCCAGGCCTTGGTTTTATCGCTCCACTGGGAATAGAGCACGTCTACCCTTACATGACCGTCTGTACGCAGAGCGTAGGGAATGCCGAGCAAGAAAACGATTGAGTAAAGGTGCCACTCCATTTCCTGCATGCCGATGGACACTTCATTGAACGCATAACGGGCAATAACGTCGTAAAAAACGTTACCGGCCATCAGCAGCATGGCAACGCAGGCCACCCAGCCACAAACCATGGACACTCGGGCAAGGCCTTCGTCCACTTTGATAATCCACTGCATCCACAATCCTCTGCCAGCCGGGCTGGCGCTTATACTCGTGCTTTAAACAACAAAACCGGGATCACCTCAGAGCGAACCCGGCTCCATTTCAGTCGGTATCTTACTCGACTGTTGCCATGGTGTTTAGATAGGCACGCAAAGAAATATCCGTATAAGCGCGACTTTGAGCGAGGTAGTCCTCTTGGGATTTTATAATTCTGGCGGCCTGCTCGTTGCTTGCAGCAGTCTCTTTCAAGAGCTTTTTGTTGGCATTGTACATGGCCTGGAAGACATCCTTGGGGAACTGCTTGATCTGCACGTTCGGATAATCTTTCTTGATGGTGGCCCAGGCTTTTGCATTTTCGTGCTGTGAAAGTACCAGCATGTTGTAGGACGACGTGCGCATGGCAACGCGCATGATTTCCTGCAAGTCGGCCGGCAGCTTATTCCAGACATCTTTGTTGATCAGAAATTGAAGCTCAGTAGCTGGCTCGTGCCAACCGGTGTAGTAATAGTCTGCAATTTGCTGGAAGCCAAGGCGGAGATCCAGAGCCGGGCCAACCCACTCAACGGCATCAATGGTATTGCGCTCAAGCGCGGTGTAGAGCTCACCCGGTGCAATGTTGGTCGGGTTAACGCCCACTTCTGCAAAGACCTCACCGGCGAAGCCCGGGATGCGCATTTTCAGGCCCTTGAGGTCGTCCAGTGATTTGATTTCCTTGCGAAACCAGCCGCCCATCTGAACGCCGGTGTTGCCACCGGGGAACGACAGCAAGTTATGGGGCTCATACACTTCCTGCATCAGCTCCATGCCGCCGCCGTGATAGAACCAGGCGTATTGCTCGATGGCGTCCATGCCGAATGGCATGCTGGTGAAGAACAGAGTTTCGGGAACTTTTCCCTTCCAGTAGTAGGACGCGGAGTGGCCCATGTCGTACTGGCCGGCTTTGACCATATCAAACACGCCCAGTGGGGCTTTGTGTTTGTTGGCAGAATCGATGCGGATTTTCAGGCGCCCGTTAGACATTGCCTCGACGGATTTGGCGAAATTCTTAGTGGTTTCGCCGAAAATAGGAAAGTTAGGGCCCCAGGTTTCTGCCAGCCTTAGGGTAATCGTGTCCTGAGCCAGTGCCTGGGTGGAGGCGAACGTGGCTGCCACGGCGAGGATGGCCGCGGAAAAAACGGAACGAATCTTCATTGCTCTTGTGTCCTTTTGTCATTTTTTTGGTAGAGCTTAGAATGTCTTGAGGAAGTCTTACAACTTGTTCACAGTAGCAAGTAATGGAAACCGGTGAAAAGAAAAATCATTCAAAGTACGACATAGGTCGTAGCCTGCTCAGGCAGTCAGCAATACGGACGGGATATACCATTCGCTTGCCGCAGATATACCATGGGGTAATACACCGGGCTTGCGCAGGGAGAAAGCCATGAGCACAACGCTGGGGATTATTGAAGGCTTTTACGGACCGGTTTGGAACTGGCAAGAGCGACAACAACTGGTGCGCGCCCTGGCGCCTCACGGCTACGGCTTTTATCTTTATGCACCGAAGGCCGATGCCTTTTTACGCCGGCGCTGGCAGGAGCCTCATCCCCCTGCGATGGTTGCTGAGCTGGCGGAGTTCGGTCGGTTTTGCCGTCAACACGGGTTGAGATTCGGTATCGGATTGAGCCCTTTCGAGATCTTTAACCGTTTTGATGATGCTGCCCGGACCGCGCTCGCTGCGAAGCTTGAACTGCTTGATCGCATCGGGATTGATGAGTTGGCAATCTTGTTTGATGACATGCGTGCAGACACCCCTGCGCTTGCGGAGACCCAAGTGGACATCATGCATTGGATCCGTGAGCGCACCCGGGCTCGCCATCTGTCAGTATGTCCCAGCTACTACTCCGACGACCCGGTGCTGGATCGTGTTTTCGGTGAACGACCAACAGCCTATCTCGAAACCCTCGGCCGCCTGCTGGACCGGAGCATTCAGGTATTCTGGACCGGCGAGGAAGTCTGTTCCAGAGAGATTTCTCCCGGGCACCTCAAGCGCGTGAGTGATCAACTTGGGCGCAAGCCTGTGCTCTGGGACAATTATCCGGTGAATGATGGCGATCGTATGTCCCGGCATCTTCATTTGCGGGCGTTTACCGGCCGCCCGGCGGCCAACAGCGCGTATATAGCGGGGCACGGAATTAATCCGGCGTTACAGCCGGTGTTAACCGCCATTCCCGCAATAACGCTGGCTGAATCTTACCGTCTGGGCACGGAATACCAATATGGGCAGGCATTTCGCCATGCTGCGAAGGAAGTGCTCGGGCGGGAACTTGCAGACCAGCTTCACGCCGATCTGCTGGTGTTTCAGGACGCCGGTCTTGGGCGTATCAGCGAAGAAAAGCGGCAAAGCCTGCTGCGCACGTATGATGTTTATGAGCACCCCGCAGCCAGCGAAATCCTCCGCTGGCTGGAAAGTGAATACCAGGTAACCGACGAGATGGTTCAGACTCAGTAGCGCCGTGATGCTTTGCTACTTTACTAGGCGAAGCGGATCTACCTTAAACTACGCGAAGCGGTGCTATCTTGAGTACTATCTTAAATAGTACTCAACGGTTGAAACCACGCGCACGGTCTTCCCCGGTTGCTGTTGTTCGGAAATGCCCGGGGCCTGATCCCGGGCGAGTATCTGGAATACGCCCTGATTGGCCCGGCGCAGTTCACCCAGCTCGGTTTTTGCATCGTCCGCAAACTGACTGGCGGCTTCACGGGCCGATGCGGTTGCTTCGGCGATCATGTCGGGTTTGATGTCATTCAGCCCGTTAAACACATAGGTCGGGCCGCTCGGGCCATAGTCGGATGACAGCACGACGCCCGAGTCAACCAGTTCGCTTACAGCCTGTGCCGCCTGGCGGATTTTTTCTATATCTTCACTGCGCACCATCAGAGTTTGGCTGATGATGAATTTCTGTTCGTTGTTATTATCCTGATACGGGTTGGCGCGCGTATCCGTAACGTCCAGGCGTTGAAGTTCCACCGCGCTGTCGCTGATGGCCTGCAGCTTCAAAAAAGCCATGATGGCGTTGCGGCTGCTGCGCGCCTTTTCCTGGGCAACGCTGAGACTTGCCCCTGTAGCCACAAAACGGACCGGCCACAAAGCCAGGTCGGCATAGACATCCCGCTCAGCCACACCTTTTACGGTTACGTAGCGATCACCGGTTCGCAGATCGGTCAGGCCGTCACTGATCAGCGACGCAGAAACAATGGCGCTTAAACCCAGAATAAATGCAGCAATGACTTTCATGGGGTATCTCCCTGACAGGTGTCTTTGATAGGTTGGCGGAATCGCGCAAGCATCGCCTTGTGTTCACGGGCTTCATCAACAAACTCATCCGGCAGCGGCTGCACGAAGTAAATAAAATTGCCTTTTATGCGATTGTCCTGCAGCGGCGCCTTGTCTGAATTCTGTGGCCATACTACCGGTGAAATAACCACAACCGAAACGTCTGGCGCCCGCCGCTTGAGTAAAGCAACGGTGCCGAGGCGCTCTTCGCTGTGGAAGGTGCCGGTGGTATGGATAATCTGATGGTGCGGGTATGCAACACGGGCCGCCAGTATTTGGCTTGCCATGGTGTTATCCCGTAATAACTGCGCCTTATAGGTATTGTCCAGGCGTTGGCGCATGGTTTCGTTGGCCTCGGCGTGGCTGGAAGTAATCGCCGCATTGAACTTTTCGCGGTAGGCGGGGGTATCCATAAACGGATGCTCAGGCAACTGGGCCCGCTCACCGGCAGGCAGTTTGCTTAGATAATCCGGCCCGGTACGGCCAACACAGCGCACGATCGACGCGGGCGCATTCGCAGCAATAACCGGCAATGTGTGTTGCCGTGCAAACTCCACCAGAGGGCGGTAGGACGCACGGTAATTGTCCCAGGCTTTGCTGTCTTCAATCATTTCAGTTTCGCCGGTTGCACCGCTCAAATACGCGTCGACTGCGGCCTGGTGGTCCAGGTTGAACTGCTCCATCGACAGTAATTGCCGAGGTTGCCAGCGGTAGAGCGCAGCCTGTATCTGTGACTGCAGAAGATGCGAGGCCTGGTGGCCGTGGTATTCCCCAATCACTACCACATCGGTGGACGCCAGTCTTTCAGCGAGTGTTTCTACAGTAAGCACAGTGTCATCACTGGAATCAATCAGCAGCGTTTCATACAGAGTTTGTGGCTTGGGCGCGGCGCTGTTGGGGGGCATCATGACGGCACACCCCGTGAGTTCAATGATCAGTACAACCAACACGGAAACCAATAATTTTTTCATGGAAAAATTATATATGATGTATGGCCTCTCCACCTGTACGTATTCCCGGACCTGAGGTCAGTATGCCCCATCGCGCTCACCTTTTTTCACTCCGACTTGCTCATGCGTTCAGAGAAGCCTGCGTTGATCAGCCTTATAATAGCCGCCGCTTTCTGCGCGACCTCATGGCCGGCGTTACGGTGGGCATTATCGCAATACCCTTGGCCATGGCGCTGGCTATCGCAAGCGGTGTAGCACCCCAGTATGGTCTTTACACCGCGTTTATTGGCGGTTTCGTTATTGCGCTTACGGGTGGAAGTCGTTTCAGTGTATCCGGCCCTACTGCGGCTTTTGTCGTTATTCTCTATCCTATCGCTCAGGCCTACGGCTTGGGTGGGCTGTTGCTGGCCACCCTGATGTCAGGCGTTCTATTGATCATTATGGCGATCATGCGCCTTGGCCGATTTATTGAATACATTCCGGAATCCGTCACGCTCGGATTCACCGGCGGCATTGCAGTGGTTATCGCAACCCTGCAGGTGAACGATTTTTTCGGCTTGTCTGTCGAGACTATGCCGGAGCAATACTGGGACAAGCTGGCCGCGCTGGCGCAGGCTTTTCCGGCTCTGGATGCGATGAGCGCATTGGTGGCGGCGGTTACGCTTGCGGTCATGCTGTTCTGGCCGCGCCTGAAAACTCCGGTACCGCCCCATCTTCCGGCGGTAGTGATCGGAAGTCTGCTGGCCCTATGGCTTAACGCAAACGGCGCTGAGGTGGACACGATAGGATCACGATTCAGCTATCTGTTGCCAAGTGGCGAAGCCGGCGCGGGCATCCCGCCCTTTCTACCAGAGTTTATCTGGCCCTGGCAGCAGGCGAATGCCAGCGGCGAGGCGATCGGGTTGTCATGGAGCATGGTGCGGGAGCTGTTACCGGCCGCGTTTGCTATCGCCATGCTTGGTGCTATTGAATCGCTGCTTTGTGCGGTGGTGCTTGACGGGATGACGGGAAAGCGCCACAGCGCAAACAGTGAATTGATGGGGCAGGGGCTTGGAAACATTGTCGCGCCATTTTTCGGGGGCATTACGGCAACTGCGGCCATCGCGCGCTCCGCTGCTAATTACCGCGCCGGCGCAGAGTCGCCCGTGGCGGCCATGGTGCATGCAGTCGTTGTTTTGCTGGCTTTGGTATCGCTGGCCGGCGTGCTGGCCTACCTGCCTATGCCAGCAATGGCGGCGCTGCTGATCATGGTAGCCTGGAACATGAGTGAGGCACCCAAGGCGGTTCATCTTTTAAAGACAGCACCGCGCAGTGACATTCTGGTCTTCCTGACCTGTTTTTCCCTGACAGTGGCCCTGGATATGGTTATTGCCATTACCACTGGCGTTTTGCTGGCCACAGTTCTGTTCATGCGTGAAATGGCAGAGATGACCAAGGTGACGGATATCACCACCGGTAAACGCGTTAGCGAAGAAAACCTGCCGGGTGGATGGCGGGTGTTCAAGATTAATGGCCCGCTGTTTTTTGCAGCGGCAGATCGTATCTTTGGTGAACTTGCGGCACTATCCCGGAACGTTGATGGTTTCATTCTGTATATGGATGGCGTTACCCTCCTCGATGCTGGCGGTTTGTCTGCCCTCAACAAACTGATTGCCACCTGCCAGAGCGATGGCACCCGCATTGTGATTGCAGATTTACAGTCCCAGCCTCAACGAACGCTGATGCGCGCAGGTCTGGAGTCAGTTGAGGGTGTTCTGCAATTTGCGTCGTCGCTGCGAGAGGCTCTGGCATTGCCCTTATTGCCCAGGGTGGAACCTGGCCCAACGCTTTCCAGCATCTCCGGATCTGACTCATGAAAAAAACTGCCATCCTGCCTTTTCGCGTCGTCGACCGTGTGAAATTTATTGTTGAGCGACAGCTAGTGAAGGGCGCCGGTTTCCAACTGATGGTGGTCGGTATTTTTATCGGCCTGATTTCCCTGATTGGCGGCTTGCTGGTTGTGCCTCAGGGCGGCGATTTTGCTGATCCCGGGTCGGCCGTGTGGTGGGCTTTTCTTCGGCTCACGGACCCGGGCTATCTGGGCGATGATGTGGGTACCTGGCAGCGAATTGTTTCCACGCTGCTAACTATCAGTGGTTATGTTGTGTTTATGGGTACCCTGGTAGCCATTCTTACCCGTTGGTTGATTGCTAAAATGGCCGACCTTGAGCGCGGGCTTACCCCGGTCACCTTGAAAAACCATGTGGTGGTTCTGGGTTGGACCAGCCAGACCCTGCCGCTGCTGTGTGAACTTTTGAGTTCATCTGGACGCATGCGCCGGTTTCTCGAAAAGCACGATACCCAGAAACTGAACCTGGTGGTGCTGTCCGAGGAGGCTTCCGCAGCGCAGGTTCATGAACTGCGTAACGAACCGGGCATTGGCCGGCGCTCGCGCCAGGTTATTCTGCGTTCGGGATCGGCCATTCAGCCAGACGCCTTGCACAGGGTGGCCTGTCTTGATGCCTCTGCGGTGATCGTGCCCAGCGCCGCCTATGAAGCGGGCAGTTTGATTACGTCGGATGTGGAAACGGTTAAAGCCCTGCTGTCGATAGCGGCGCAGGCAAGACAATACCAGGCACCTTTGCCCTTTGTGGTCGCAGAGATTCAGGATATCCGGAAACTTCCGGTGGTTGAGCGAGCGTATCCCGGGGCTGTAGAGGTGGTGGCTGGTAACGCCACCATCAGCCGTTTGATGGTGCAGAACGTGCTGCATCCGGGCTTGTCGGAAATCTACAACGAATTGCTGACGGCGGGCCAAGGCAATGAAATCTACGTTCGGGGAGGCGAGTCCATAGCGGGCCTGTCGCTGGGAGAACTGGCGTCCGAGCGCCCGGGCGTGATCGTATTGGGGCTGCTACGCTGTTTTGATCGGGATTGTGATCAAGGTTGTGAACAGGGTTGGGACGTTCGGTTAGCGGCGCCATCCGAGACCCGGATCGAAGCGGGGGACCGGGTTGTCATGATGGCCCGGGATTACGCCGAGACAGATGCAGACCCCAAAACGACGGCGTTACCCGAGATCAGCCGGGGTGACGCAAGGCTTTCTGCGCGCGAGAACAAGCTGAAAGGCCGCCGCATTCTGCTGCTCGGCTGGAATCGTCGAGTACCCAGTTTGATGGCTGAGTTTTCCAGTTACGGTCCCGGGCAACCTGTGTTGGATATTGTTTCCGTTGTGCCCATTTCTGAACGTGAGCATGCGCTCAGTCGTTATTTCACCGGAAAACCTCTCGAAAGTTATAGCCATATCGAGGCGGACTACATGGTTGAAGACGAGCTACGCCGAATCAACCCCGCGAGTTATGACACCATCATACTGCTTAGTAGCGACCGATTGGCTTCGGGTGAAGAGGCCGATGCGAGAACGATGGTCGGGTATCTGCAGCTTGAGGATATTTTGACCGAAGCGCCCGGGCGGCCGCAGCTGATTATGGAACTGAGTGATCCGGATAATCGCGATTTATTGTACGGCCACCAAAGCGAAATGCTCATAAGCCCTATGATCCTGAGCCATATTCTGGCTCAGGTAGCGCTGCGACGCGAACTGCGAGTGGTATTGGACGAGTTGTTTACGGTGGGTGGTGCCGAGATCGGATTCCGGGATCCCGATCACTATCCGCTGCCGGCGAGCACGGACTTTCACGTTTTGGAGAAAATACTGGCCGTGGAAGGCGAGATTGCGCTTGGGGTGTTCCGCGCCACAGCCGACGCACGTGGTCGGCACCTGATGTTAAACCCGCCGCGCCGGCAGCGTTTGGAGTTACAGCCCGGCGACCGTTTGGTGGTGCTATGTCAGTCGTGAGACTTGTCGCATAAGCCATTCATGAAAAAAATGCTGAAAATAGATCATATAAATTTCAATTATAAATCTTGAGCTAATAGAGTGTTCGACAACGCAGGCAAACTACGGAACGTTTTGCCCGGAACCAAATAATCAGAACACGTTGTTAACAGACAAAGGATCGCGAACATGCCTTACGCCAAAGACATCGATGCCATTGCTTCCATCCTGAAGCAAAACCCGACCTGGCACGCTATCAACCCTAAGCATGCCGCTCGTATGCGTGCCCAGAACAAGTTTAAAACCGGCCTGGATATCGCCAGGTACACCGCGACGATCATGCGCGAAGACATGGCGAACTACGACAAGGATACGTCCCAGTACACCCAGTCTCTGGGCTGCTGGCACGGCTTTATTGGCCAGCAGAAAATGCTGTCCATCAAGAAGCACTTTGGCACCACCAAGCGTCGTTACCTGTATCTGTCTGGCTGGATGGTTGCGGCTTTGCGTTCCGAGTTCGGCCCGTTGCCTGATCAGTCCATGCACGAGAAAACAGCCGTTTCGGGCCTGATTGAAGAGCTGTACACCTTCCTGCGCCAAGCCGATTCCTGGGAACTGAACCACCTTTTCCGCGCCCTGGAAGACGCTGAAAGTGCTGACGATAACGCCAAGGCCGAAGCGCTGATCAAACAGATTGACAACCATGAAACGCACATTGTGCCAATCATTGCGGACATCGACGCCGGTTTTGGTAATGCCGAGGCGACTTACCTGCTGGCCAAGCAGATGATCGAAGCCGGTGCTTGCTGTATCCAGATCGAGAACCAGGTATCCGATGAGAAGCAATGTGGTCACCAGGATGGCAAGGTAACCGTGCCGCACGCTGACTTCCTGTCCAAGATCAACGCTGTGCGTCTGGCGTTCCTGGAGTTGGGCGTAGACGATGGTGTCATCGTTGCCCGCACGGACTCCCTGGGCGCAGGTCTTACCCAGAAAATCGCCGTAACCAGTGAGCCGGGTGATCTGGGTGACCAATACAACAGCTTTATCGACGGCGACGTTATTGCCAAAGCGGAAGACATCAACAACGGCGATATTGTAATCAAACAGGATGGCAAGCTGGTTAAGCCCAAGCGTTTGGCATCTGGCCTGTTCCAGTTCAAAGAAGGCTCTGGTGAAGACCGTGTTGTTCTGGACTGTATCACCAGCCTGCAGAACGGCGCTGATATGCTGTGGATCGAGACCGAGAAGCCCCACGTTGGTCAGATCGCTGCCATGGTTAACCGCATCAAGGCCGTTGTTCCCGATGCCAAGCTGGTATACAACAACAGCCCGTCGTTTAACTGGACCCTGAACTTCCGTCAGCAGGTATTTGACGCCTGGAAGGAAGAAGGCAAAGACGTATCTGCCTACGATCGTCCCAAGCTGATGAGCGAAGAGTACGACAGCACTGAGCTGGGCCAATTGGCTGACGAATGGACCGCCAACTTCCAGCGTGATGCTGCCCGCGAAGCCGGTGTGTTCCACCATTTGATCACTTTGCCGACATACCATACAGCGGCTTTGTCTACCGACAATCTAGCCAAAGGCTACTTCGGTGACGAAGGCATGCTGGCCTATGTTGCCGGTGTGCAGCGCAAGGAAATCCGTCAGGGTATCGCCACCGTCAAGCACCAGGACATGGCGGGTTCTAACATCGGTGACGACCACAAGGAGTTCTTTGCCGGTGATGCTGCGCTGAAAGCCGGTGGTGGAGACAACACCATGAATCAGTTCTAAGGGAACGGTTCGAATGGTGACTCCCGGGCCTGCTCGGGTGTCAAAAAAGCCCTGCCAAAAAATGGCGGGGCTTTTTTGTGTGTGCTTTGGGCCTGTCGTCATCGACTCTAACTCTGGCTTAAACTCTGACTTTAACTCTCGCTCTGAATTCGACAGTGAGTTTCTTTGGTTATCTGCATGAAAATCCTGAAAAAACTCCGTAAACCCCTGGGCCATGCTAAAAACAGTGTTCCAGTTATGAAACAGGTTCGGGTATGAGCGCCCGTTCCTCTTTCTTTTTAATATCAGAAAAATCGCGATAAATCAGATGCATGTAACTTTTCTTTCGAGGTTGGCACGAGAATCGCTCTTCTACAGGTGTGGATCTGAGCCCTGATGGATTGCGAAGCCCGTGAGTTGGGTCAGGATTCCCGATAAGCCAACAACCTCAAAGGAATTGACGTTATGAATACTAAAAAAAGCATGCTAGCGATTGCTATTGCCGTAGGGTTGGGTATCTCAGGCGCGGCTTTGGCCGACGACCAGGGTGGGGATGGAAGCCCGAATACCAATGCGGATAACACCTCCAGTTCATCAAACAATTCCGGCAATGACAGTTCCGCGAATACTGACAACACCAACAACGCTGACAGTTCTAATAATTCGGACAACTCCAATAATTCGGACAACTCCGATAACAGCACCGGTCTGAACGACGCGTTCAAAATTGTCGACAGTGGCAACGATATGTCGAATAACTCGGACAACTCTGACAATACTGATAACTCGGATAATTCAGACAGCTCCAACAATTCTGATAACTCGGATGGCAGCACCAATCTGAACGATGCGTTCAAGATTGCCGATAGCGGCAACGACATGTCGGATAGCTCGGACAACTCTGATAATTCAGACAGCTCCAACAATTCGGATAACTCGGATGGCAGCACTAACCTGAACGATGCGTTCAAGATTACCGATAGCGGCAACGACATGTCGGACAGCTCGGACAACTCTGATAATTCAGACAATTCTGATAATTCAGACAACTCCGACAACTCCGATAACTCGGATGGCAGCACCAACGTGAACGATGCGTTCAAGGTTGCCGATAGCGGCAATGACAACTCGGACAATTCAGACAACTCCGATAATTCGGATAATTCGGATAACTCCGATAATTCCGACAACTCCGACAACTCGGATAACTCTGACAGCTCAAATAACAGTACGAACGATTCGTTCAATACAGCTGACAGTGGCAACAGCGACAGCTCTGACAACAGCGCTACCGATCTGAACCTTTCAATGGAAGTCTTCATGAACGATGCGCAACTCAGTGGCACCGTCAGTGGAACCAACGTGACCTATGGCGACGCCTCAGGCAAGCGTTCCTACACAGATGCCCGTGCTTCCAACGAGATTTCCGGAGGCTCGGCTAACTTCACCGGTGTCGGTGCGTTTGCCCAGAACGCCGGTGTGGGAAGTGTTACCCAGGCCAACGTAAGCGTTATGTCTAACCTGTCTGCAGGTGGCGGCAGCGGCGGGACCCAGTGAGCAAGCCGGGCCTACACCTCCGGGTGTGGCCCGGCTCCTGCCAGGAGGCATGTCATGGCTAAACACATCAGAGGGATCCTGAGGACTGCCTGTTTATTCGCTGTCATGGGACTGGCCGCCGGGGCGGCCGCCGAGGAATGGATGGACCTGCCGCCGATGAGTGCCGATCAGTTGGAAGCATCCAGCGGGCGCCAGGGGGTTCCGCTCCAGTTGCAGCTCAACGACAATCAGCAGAACGCGATGGTCAGAGGGAATACGTTGTCGGGCCCGTCAACGACCGGCAACAACATGATTTCAGATCAAGCATTCGGGAATATGAGCGGTATTGCCACAGTCATCCAGAACACGGGTAACCAGGTGGTGATTCAGGACAGCACTCAGGTAAACATTCTTATCAATCGCTGACAGGAGGTGGGCCATGGTGAAGCGGAGGCTTGTGATATTCACAGCGGGCGCTGCGATGCTCTGGTCCACTGCTTTTGCCGGTACCGTCGTGTTGCCGGGGCTGGGCGGCGGACTTCAATTGGAAGTTCGCAGTTTCAAAGAGCAACGCTTCAGCTCGATCATGCAGCAGCAGTATGACTTCAGTTGCGGCTCGGCCGCCGTCGCATCGCTACTGTCTTACCATTACGGTCACCCAGTCACCGAGCAGGAAGTCTTCACCGGAATGTTTTCATTGGCAGATCCGGAAAAGGTGCGTCAGGAAGGCTTCTCCATGCTGGATATGAAACGATTTCTGGAGTCCGAAGGTTATCAGGCTGACGGCTTTCGCATGCCGCTGGAAGGTTTGCGGGACAAGGTTCGTCTGCCGGTCATTGTTCTTGTGAATATGAACGGTTTCCGACATTTTGTTGTCATCAAAGGCATCAGTGAGAAAGAAGTGTTTGTCGGTGATCCGGCTCGCGGGCTTAAAGCCTATTCCAGAGCGGAATTTGAAGGCTATTGGAACGGCACCGCCTTTGTTATCCGCAGCAATATCCAACAGGGCCGAGGCACGTTCCTGACAGATGGAAAGTGGCCGCAGATTGTCCGGGCACCTCTGTTCAAGGGCCAGGAAGGGCCATCACTTGGCCATACGCTGCCTTATTGGCCATCCACAAGGGAGTGGTAACGCAATGGTTAGCCTGCAGCGCTTTGTAATGACGGGCTTGGTCTTTGCACTTGGAAGCACAGCGAGTCCTGCGTCGGCCGACGGAACGTTTCTGGCTCAGACCATGAGCGACGGTGAGTTGGCGTCACAGAGGGGCGGCTTCACTCTTAATAATCTCGAGATTTCGATAGGGTTGGAGCAGGTAGTGTCGGTGAATGGCGAAACCCTGGCGGTCAATCGGCTGACAATCCCCAATCTTAATCAGATGGTGAGTGGACAAGCCGTGCCGCATCAGATGGAAACGGTGCTGAGTATCATCAACTCCGGGCAGAATGAGCGGGCTCTTGTCTCAGCTGCTGCAGACGGTGGCAGATGGATGACGCTGATTCAGAATGACCTGAACGGCACCGTCATCCAGAACGCACGACAACTGAACATCGAACTGAACAACCTGGGGGCGGGCTACCGCATTCCGGATAACCTGAGGGACCCCATTCTTCAGTTTCTCGGTCGTTGATCCTCTACGTGCAAATGCAGCCCGTGATCTACAGGCTGATGGGGAGTTTCAGTGTGATCTCGCTGCTCGGAGCATTCTCGGTTACCCCGACATTCACGGTCAGGCTCAGAGTTGTACTGGGCGTCAGCCGGTGTGAGAGCCCGAACGCCAGCGACCCTATCTGGATGCTGTCAAAGTTAGCGGCAAACAGGTCAATATCGCGCTCGTAGGTTGTCTTTTGAATAACCGAATGATCATAACCAAGACTGAATGACGTTCGTTCATTGAATGCGAAACCCATACCAAAACCGAATCGAATCACATCGCCAGGATCAACGGTATTGCCGTTCTCAAAGCCTTTTTCGTCTCTCAGGGTATAAACGTAGCTCAGGTTGCCATAGAGGACCGCCGGATCCGAGGGATAGATGAAGGAGACTCCCGGTTCAAAGGACCAGAATCCGGAGCCTGTCGGGCGTTCTTTGAGCTCAATGCCGATGGGATTGCCTTGGCTGTCGTTAATCACCTGTTGATCAACGTCGTAGGGGCTATTCCCGGTAGGGGCTTTTACCCGAAAGGAGCCAATCACATAGGGCCAACCCTCAATGCCATCGTTCAGTTGGTAGCGAAAAGACAACTCTGCGTCTCCCAGGCCGTTCCCTGAAGACTCCCGGAGTGTATCCACAGGGGTTCCTTGAAATGCCTGTCGTTCCCGAAGATCTTCCTGAATGCTCAGGTAGGGCGCCCGCACGGCTGCCTCAAACCGGCTGGTAAAACCATATTTGAGCGACAGGGCTCCGACAAAAATATCCCGCTGAACTTCTGAAATATTGATCAGGCCTATCAGCAGGGCGGGAATCACGGTGTAGCCCTCCACCGCAACCTGTGTTGCGCTGCTGTGGGCATACGAAAAAGAGGGCTCAATGGTGAACCTTCCCGGCTGGGTAACAATGCCCCGATCAAAACTGATTGAGGCAATGTCTGAGGCTTTCTCCTGAGTTTGTGCATTCTGGGTTGATGCGCTGTTGACCTCGGTATATTCCGGCTTTGCAATGCTTGTTGCAGGAATCATGCATGCGCTTATCGCGAGTAGCAGGCGAGTCTGGGTCTTCATGTCAAATCTCCCTTTCGGTAAGGCCTCTGTCGGGTGCTTTGGCTAAGCGGGCCCGGGTTATACTTTTCCATGAGCCGGTACAATGAAACCCGCGATATTTTCAGGAGTCTTGCGGCCTCGGACATGTTGTAGTTTGCCATTCGGAGGCCACACAACAGTGCCTGCCGATCTGCTCTGGCGCGGAACTCTTTCAGGCTGAGATTGGAGGGTGCGTCAATGCCCGACCGGGGTGGGCTCAGCCCAAGATCACACGCTTCGATGATCGGTCTGTCGCTGAGCAACATTCCCTGTCGCAAACGATTCTGCAACTCCTGGAAGTTGCCCGGCCATGAGTGGTTAACCAGGCTCTGAACCGCGCTTTTACTCAGTCGTTTTTGTTGCGCTTCAGGGGAGGACGTTTCAAGCAGTGAGTGGGCAATCGCCGGTATGTCCTCGCGCCGATTGTTTAAAGGAGGGAGCTCCACTTCAAGGGTGCCAAGCCGGAAGTAAACATCACTTCGGAAACGGCCGAGTGCGACCAGATCGGGTAAAGGCTGACTGGTAATTGAAATGATTCGGCCGTCAACCGGTATCCGGGTGTTGCCTCCGACCCGCTCAATCTCGCCGTCTTGAAGAAACCGCAGGATGGAGGACTGTTGCTCAAGCTTTAGTTCATTAATGCCGGAAAATACCAGTGACCCGCCATTCGCTTGCTCAAGTTTTCCCTGCCGCGAGCTTACCGCGTTGGTAAAGGCGCCCTTTTCATAGCCGAACAGTTCACTCTGGGTGAGTGTGACGGGCAGGGCCGCACAGTTAACGAAAATCAGGGAGCCATTAGCTCGGGTCGAGTTTGTGTGAACGAACCGTGCAGCCGCTTCTTTACCGGTGCCATTTTCTCCGGTGATGAGCACCGGCTCTGGCGTACCGGCGAAACGGCGAAGCAGGTTGCGGACATCGCGAATGGATTGGGAGTCTCCTTCCAATGCCAGGTCCTGATAATCCTGATGCGCAAGATTATTCTCTGGCTCCAGGATTGATGCCATGCCCCACAAGTGTCCGAGCACGGTATTGATGCGCTTGTAATCCACGGGCAATGTATGAAAATCGGAACAGTAGCGTACGATGAGTTTTGCGGTGTGCGTTCCGCTCACGGGCCGCTGGGGAGCGATCGCTACCCAGTATGTCAGGCCAAGTGCATCGATCCAGCTTTCCGGCCAGGGCATGGTCTCCCCCGATAGATTCGGGAATTCCAGCACACCAATGCTGGCTCCATCCGGAACAGCCGCAAAAAGGGGGACCGGACCACCAAGATCGAAATCAATCAGATTCCAGTTTGTTTCCAGTTCCTTACGAATGCCGGTGTTACTGTTTGCCGCTGACAACCAAACAAGCGGTCTCTTTTCCGTCATGGCAAACCTCCACAGAGATGGTGCCGGGAAAATGGGACTGCTGGCCGTTCAGGGTTGCGTTCGTTAACCGGGAGGACGAGGAATTCGGCCACTGCCCTGTTTGGCCCGCTTTGACTGCTTTAGACAGCTTTGATTACTGCATTATTGTTGTCTTTCTTTTTATGAGCAGGTTGTGTGCCAGAAGATAGATAGAGACGGCTATACAGGCGGTTGCAAATTACGGGGGCCCTGAGCGGAATAGAACTGTAAAGGCGGCTGACGCTTGCAGGGGCTTTGTATGCTTTTGGGAGTGCGCCCTTGCACTACTTTATTCTGGCTTTGTTATATTGTGCTATCCATTACGTTTCAGGAGATCGCCTTTGACCATCGAGCAGGGCATTGTATTTGCGGTGCTCGGATTCACCCTCGTCATGTTTGTGTGGAATCGCCTGCGCTTTGATGTGGTGGCCATGTTGGCATTGCTCGCGGTTGCCATTACCGGGCTGGTGCCAACAGAGAAGCTGTTTGCGGGCTTTGGCCACCCCGCCGTGATTACCGTGGCAGCCGTGCTGGTGATCAGCCAGGGCCTGGTGAATGGCGGGGTGGTGGATAACATTGCGCGCTTGCTGGGCAAGATCGGCCACCGCCCGACACTTCAGGTGCTGACGCTGACCAGTGTGGTGGCGCTTTGTTCGGGCTTTATCAATAACGTGGGCGCGCTTGCGCTGCTGATGCCGGTGGCGATCTGGATGTCCCGGGAAGCCGGGCGTTCGCCTTCGTTGCTGTTGATGCCTCTGGCGTTCGGGTCGCTGCTGGGCGGCACCATGACCTTGATAGGCACTCCGCCCAATATCATCATCGCCTCCTACCGTGAAGGCGGCACTTTCGGGCTATTCGATTTTGCTCCGGTTGGCGTGGCTATCACGCTTGCAGGCATTGCGTTCATTACCCTGGTTGGCTGGCGCCTTACTCCCCGGCGTGAGGAGAGCTCCTCCCAGGCCAAGTTGTTCAGTGTTGGCGAGTATTTGACGGAACTGCGTGTACCCAAAGAGTCGGCCCACGCGGGCTCAACGCTGCACAGCCTGCTGACCGGCGCCGGAGACGAGCCCGACGTTGTCGTGCTTGCGCTGATCCGGGGAGAGCAACGACAGACTGCGCCCTCCACCTATAAAGTGTTGCAAGTCGGGGACGTGCTGTTGGTTGAGGCAGACACTACCAGCTTGCAGGCGTTCCTCGATAATACCGGGCTTGAACTTGCGCATCAGGCAACAGGCCCCAACGAAGAAACAGATGATGTGAGTGACCAGCCCATCGAAGAAGAACAGCAGGCGTCTGTTCCTTTAGACAAAGGCGAACTACATCTGGTGGAGGCTGTGATTGCGCCGGAATCGTCACTGGTCGGACAAACGGCAAACCGGCTGCAGCTGCGGGAGCGTTATCAACTCAATATTGTTGCCGTAGCGCGTCTTGGGTACAGGCTTAAACAGCGCTTGGGCGATATACGATTCAATGCCGGTGATATATTGCTGGTACAGGGTTTTGAAGATTCTCTGAGTGGCACTCTGACCGAACTGGGGTGTCTCCCTCTGGCGGAGCGTGGGTTGCGGTTGGGTTCTCCGCGCAACACCGCGATGGCTTCCGGCATATTTCTGGCCAGCATTGCTGCCATTGTGGCGGGTTTGCTCCAGGCACCCGTCGCTCTGGTGGCCGGGGCCGTTGCAATGGTGCTGGTGAAGCTGATGTCGGCAGCGGAGGCTTACAAGTCGATCGACTGGTCGGTGATTGTTTTGCTGGCGGCGATGATACCCGTGGGTCAGGCATTGGAAACCACCGGTGGTGCCGGCCTGATCGCCTCACAAATGCTGGTGTTGGGTGAGGATCTTTCGGTTGCATCGGTACTTGTGATGATATTGGTGGCCACAACGCTGCTGTCCAACGTAGTAAACAATGCAGCGGCCGCGATTGTGGTGGCGCCTATCGCGTTGAGTTTGGCGAGCGAACTGAATATACCCCCGGACGCGGTGTTGATGGCGGTTGCGGTTGGCGCTTCCTGTGCCTTTATGACGCCTATCGGGCATCAATCCAATGCGTTGGTGATGGAGCCAGGCGGATACGAGTTTGGTGACTACTGGCGTCTGGGTTTGCCGTTAACCGTGGTTGTTACGGTTGTCGCAGTGCCCGTCATCATGCTGGTCTGGACCTGATAAACTATGTTGATTCCCCGCTTTAAGGAGCAATGATGGAACCGGAGCAAACACAGCAGGCAGAAATTCTGGCGGGGTTGGCCCTGACGCGGAAGCGAACCCGCGAGCTCATTACATCGCTGGCGGATTCACAGCTTGATGTTCCTTATCATCCGGGTGTGAACCCGCCGCTTTGGGAAATGGGGCACGCTGCCTTTTTCTACGAAGTGTTTGTGTTCAATCTTCTGGATGGGGACGCCAGTTTTGACCCATCTATGGACGATCTGTGGGACTCCTTCCACATCGACCACAAGGATCGCTGGCGTCGTGACCTGTTTCCCGGGCTTGAAAAGACGCTGGCTTATTTTGACCACGTTTACGATAAAATGGCGAAGCGTATTGAGCGCAAACCGCTGACTGATCAGGAAGTGTATCTTTGTCGCTACGCCATTTTTCATCAGAACATGCACATAGAATCGCTGGTGTGGTGCCGCCAGACAGTGGGTTACGCACCGCCTCCGGGAGCGAACTTCGAACGTCCTGCCCCGGTTGAACCCTCGAAGGAGTCTTTAAAGCGCGACGCCGTTATACCAGCGGGTACCTGGCTGATGGGCATGCCAGCTCACTCCTCGCAGTCCTCAACGGTGGATTTCGCGTTCGACAGCGAAAAGCCTCGTCATGCGGTCGACCTGAATGAGTTTGCGATTTCCCGGTGCCTGGTCAGCAATCACGAGTTCATGGCTTTTGTAGAGGATGGAGGCTATCAAAAACCTGAGTTGTGGTCGTTTGGCGGTCAGAAATGGCTGAGAACAGAATCTGACACGACGCTGGTGCACGGGAACGTGGAACCTGCACTGACAACGCCCCGGCATCCGCTGTACTGGCGCTGGCACAATGACCAATGGCAGGAAAGGTTGTTTGACCAGTGGCAACGGTTGAACCCGGCGGCACCCGTTACTCACGTCAGTTACTGGGAGGCCGAAGCATACTGCCACTGGGCGGGGCGGCGGCTGCCTACCGAACAGGAGTGGGAGATAGCGGCGCTTGGTAACCGGCAGGGCGAACCGTTCCACAGGTATCCCTGGGGCAACGAGCCGCCAGAGCCTGTTCATGCGGACATGAACGCAAGCGGTATGGCGCAGAACCCCGTGTCTGATTATCCCGCAGGGGATAGCCCTTTTGGCTGTCGGCAAATGATCGGTACGGTTTGGGAATGGACCACCAGTCAGTTCTTCCCCTATGACGGGTTTTGCACAGACATGTATCCGTTCATGTCAGTGTTGCAGTTCGGGGATCACAAGGTCAGCCGCGGGGGCAGTTGCGCTACGTCATCCAGTCTGATTCGTGGCACCTACCGCCAGGCTTATCTGCCCGAGCGAAACGATGTCTACACGGGGTTTCGGACCTGTGCCTTGCCCGGCGGGAACTAACACCGGCTTATTGCGCTTTCCGGTTTAACTTGCCTCTCCGGGTGGCAGCGGCGGCGCAGGGGGCACCCGCTCTAGCAGGTGGCTTGCCAGAGCTACACCCGTCTCGCTCATGGTCAGGTAGGCGTCATCGGCACCCGCATCGTGAATGCGGTCTGCCTCGTCGGCGTACATGGTATGTGCCACGATATAGCCCGTAAAACCGAGCTTGCGCAGCATGCGTGCGGCAATCAGTTTGGCTTCGATATCACTCATGGCAAGTATGACAGCCTCCAGCGACGGCATGTGAAGGCTTTCCCAGAAGGTGTTGTCTTCGGCGTCTGCAAAGATAACGTTCCGCCCCTCGTGCTGATGCTGCGCCACCTTGGCCGGGTCAGAGTCCAGCGCCATCAGCCTTGGTTCTGTGGCTTTCAGCCAGTCGTAGGATGAGGTGCCGGTGCGGCCCATGCCCATCACCAGAACTCGCGTGTCATCGAGGGAAACAGGCTGCTCATCCGGGTGCCTTCGCATGCTTTCGAAGGGTGTCAGGCGATGACTTAGCCGCTCATACAGCGGGTGAGCGAACCGGTTGAGGGGTGCTGAAATCAGAAAGGACAGCGCAACGGTTATGGCCAGAGGCACCAGCCATTCGGGCAGGGCAATACTGGCGACAATCAGCCCGAATTCACTGTAGTTGGTCAAAGCCAGTGACGTGAGAAAACCGCTGCGGGCGCGCAAACGGAACAACAGCATGAGAAAGAAGAACAGAATGCCCTTGAGGGGCAACACCAGCGCCGCCACAACGGCAAAGATTATGGCATGGGTATC